>NZ_BAAHSH010000099.1:0-609 GCF_054660755.1 Faecalimonas hominis | reverse complement strand
GAAAAAGAAAAAAAGGGAAAAGAGAGAGTATAGGTAGAAAAAGGAAAAGATAAAGAAGGAGAAAAGGGAAAAAAAGAATATGAAAAAGAAAAAAAACAGAAAGTAAAAGTAAAGAGAGAAAAGAAAGAAGAAAGAAAACAAAAAGAAGAGAGGGAAAAAGAAGAGGAGAAAGGAAAAGAAGAAAAAAAAAAAAAAAAGGAAGGAGAAAGGGAAGAAAAGGAAGGAAAAGAAAAGAAAAAAGGAAAGAAAGAAAAAGAAGAGGAAAGAAAGAAGAAGAAGAAGAAAGGAAAGAAGAAAACAGAATAATGAACATAAAAGAAGGGGGGAGAGGAAAATAGGGGAAGAGAATGAGTAAGAAAGAATAAAGGGAAAAGGAAAAGAGATGGAATAAGAAGAAGGAAACGGAGAGGAAAAAGAAGAAAGAAAAGAAGAAAGAGATGGGAGAGGAAAAGAGGAAGAGAGCAGAGAGAAAGAAAGAAGGGAGGAGAGGAAAAAGGAAAGGGAGAAAAGGGAGAAAAGAAGGAAGAGAAAAAAGGAAGAAGAGGAAAAAAAGAGAAAAAAGAAGAAAGAAAGAAAAAAAAAAGAAGAAAGAAAAAAAAAAGATAGAAG
>NZ_BAAHSH010000098.1:0-774 GCF_054660755.1 Faecalimonas hominis | reverse complement strand
AGAAAAGAAAAGGCAAAAGAAAAAGGAAAAGGTGTAGAAAAGAAAAAGAAAAAAAAAGGTAAGAAGAAAGGTAAAAAAAAGAAAAAAGAAAAACAGTGAGAAGAAATGGTAAAGGAGGAAGAGAAGAGAATGCGGGAAGAGGTATGAGGGAAAAAGAAAGAAGGAATGAACGGTAGAGAGAGAAAGAAAAAAGAGAAAAAGAAAAAGAAAAAAAAGAAGAGAAAAAGAAAGAAGAGAGAAGAGGAAGAAGAAAAAAGAAAAAGGTAAGAAAGGGAGAGAAAAGAGAGGGGAGAACATAAACGAAAGGAGAAAAAAAGAGGAAAGAGAGAGGGATAAAGGAAGAGGAAGAAAGGAGGGGGAGGGAGAAAAAAAAGAAAGAAGAAAGAAGAGAAGGAGAGAGAAGGAGAGGAGTAAAAGAGGAAGAGAAGAGGAGAGGAGAGGGAAAAATAGAGAAGAAAAGTATAACGAGGAGAAAGAAGGAGGAAAGAGAGTAGAAGAGAAAAGAAAAAAAAGAGAAGAGGGAAAGAGAGAGAATGTGAAACAGAAGAAGAAGGAGAAAGTGAAGGGAAGGAAGAGAGGAAGAAAGGGGGAGAAAAGGGAGAAGGAGAAAAAGGAAAGAGGGAAGGAAAAGGAAGGGAGAGAAAGAAAGAGAAAAAGAGGAAAGGGAGAGGGAAGAGACAAGAAGAAAGAAAGAAAGGAAAGGTAAGGAAAAAAAAAGGGAGGGAGGAAAAAGA
Organism: Faecalimonas hominis; assembly: GCF_054660755.1. NCBI lineage: Bacteria > Bacillati > Bacillota > Clostridia > Lachnospirales > Lachnospiraceae > Faecalimonas > Faecalimonas hominis. The sequence continues at coordinate 40 of NZ_BAAHSH010000098.1, read as the reverse complement.
GAGAGAGAGAGGAATGAAAAGGAGAAAGAAAAGGATACAG
>NZ_BAAHSH010000097.1:0-953 GCF_054660755.1 Faecalimonas hominis | reverse complement strand
AAGGAAGAAAAAAGAAAAGAAGAAAAAAAAAGAAAAAAAAAAAAAAAAGAAAAGGAAAAAAAAAGAAAAAGAGAAAGAAAAAAAGAAAAAGGAAAGAAAAGAGAAGGGAAAGAAAGAAGGAAAAGGGAGAGAAAGAAGAGAAAAAGAGAGAGGAAAAAGAAGAAAAAAAGAAAAAAAAAAGAGAAAAAAAAGGAAAGAATGGAAAAGAAAAAAAAAAGGAGAGAGAAAGGGAGTAAAGAGAAAAAAAAAGAAAAAAGGTGAAAGAGAGGGAGAAGGAAAGAAGGGAGAAGAAGGAAAAGAAAAAAGGAGTAAGAGAGGAAAGAAGAGGGAGAAGAAGAGAGAAAGAGAAAAGGGAAGGAAGAAAAGAAAAGGAAAAGAAAAAAGAAAAAGGAAAAGAGAAGGGAGGGAAAGAGAGAGAGAAAGAGAAGGAAGAAAGAAAAAAGGAAGGGGAAGAAGGAAGAGAAGTGAGAGGAAAGGGAGAAAAAGAGAATGGGGAAGGGAAGAAAAAGGAAAAAGAAAGAAAAGAAAAGGAAGGAAGGGAAAGAAGAGAAGAAGAGAAAAAGAGAAGAAAAGAAAAAAAGAAAAAAAAAGGAAGAAAAGAAAGGAGAAGAAAGAAAAAAAAAAAAAAAAGAAAAGAAGAAAAAAAAGAAAAAAAAAAAAAAGAGAAAAGAAAAAAAAGGAGAGAAAGAGGAAAAAAAGGAAAAAAAAAAAAAGGAAAAGGGAAAGAAAAAAAAAGAAGAAAAGGAAAAAGAAAAGAAGAAAGAGAGAAAAAAGAAAAGAAAAAAGAAAAAAAAGAAAGGGAGAAAAAAAAAAAAAAAGGAAAAAAAGAAGGAAAAAAAGAAGAAAAAAAAAAAAAGAAAAAAAGAAGAAAAAGAAGAAAAAAAGAAAGAAGAAAAAGAAAGAAAGGAAAAGAAAAGAGAAAAAGAGAAAAAAAAAGAAGAAAAGAGAAGGTA
>NZ_BAAHSH010000096.1:0-509 GCF_054660755.1 Faecalimonas hominis | reverse complement strand
AAGAAGAGGGAAGAAAAGAAAAAAAAATGAAGGAGAAGAGACTGTATAGGAAGAGCAAGGAAAAAAAGAAAAAAAAGAATAAGAGGGGAAGGAGAAGAGAAGGAGAGGAAAAAGAAAAGGAGGAAAAGGAAAGAAAAGAAGGAAATGGAAAAGGAAGAGAAAAAGAGAAGATAGAAAAAACGAAGGGAAAGAGAAGAGGAAAAAGAAAGAATAGAAAAAAAAAAGAGAAAAAGAAAAGGGGAAAAGAGAGAAGAAAAAAAAAGAAAAAGAAGGAAGCGTAAGATGAGTAAAAGAGAAAGAAAGATGATGGAGAGAGAAGAAAAAGGAGAAAAATGGAAGAAAAAGGGGAAGAAGGGAATAGGGGAGGAAAAAGAGAAGTGAATGAGTGGAAAACAAAAAAAAGGAGTGGAAAAAAGCAGGAAAAGGAAAAGGATAGGAGGTGCGGAAAGAAAAGGGGATGAAAGAAGAAAAAGAAAAAAGGGAGAAGAGAAGAGAGGAGAAAAAAAAAA
>NZ_BAAHSH010000095.1:0-743 GCF_054660755.1 Faecalimonas hominis | reverse complement strand
TTCAATTAGAAGTTGGAGGGAATATTTTATGTCTGGAAAAGAACTTTGGGAAATATTTGTTACAGAGAATAACATTGGCGAATGTCATTATGAGGAATGGAGTTTTGGAGTGGAAGCAGATTTGTTAGTTCATTTAGTTGCAACTGGTGAAAAAACCGCTACTGCTTCAGCTTATCCTCTATACGAATTAGAAAACGAACCATTGCCTGCAATAGGAGCATATAGTGTGATTTTGGACTCTAAGGATAATGCTATTTGTATTATTCAAACTAAAAAAGTAACTATTGTTCCATTTTATGCAGTAACAGCAGAACACGCTCACAAAGAAGGAGAGGGAGATAAATCCTTAGATTTTTGGAGAGAAGTTCACGAGAAATTTTTTACGGAATGTTTGAGTGAGGCTGGATTAAAATTTACTTCAGATATGAAAGTTGTTTGTGAAGAATTTGAAGTTGTTTATAAACAATAAGAAATCTAAGAAGGTGAGGTAAAAAGATGGAATTTTAAAAATTGACAAATCAAACTACTGGGATTGTATGGTCCTATGTCAAGATTTAGTACAAGTTAAAATGAGGTTTTCCTCATCTTAACCTGCCAACTGCAATTCGTCTTGTTGAAGCCTACGATACAGCTCTTCATAATCGTTTGGTGACATATAATCACAGTGACTATGAATTCGTTTCGTATTGTAGAACGCTTCCAAATATTCAAAAATCAAACGATATGCATGGTCATAATATCCA
>NZ_BAAHSH010000094.1:0-1075 GCF_054660755.1 Faecalimonas hominis | reverse complement strand
TCTTGACATAGGACCATTATGTATTTCAATTAAGCAAGTGGTTTAATCGATGTAATGGTTTTTTGCAATATATCATTATTGTATTTGCAAGTTTATTTATAGCGAAGTTTATATTAATTTTAAGTGAAAAAGAAACTTGTAAACTATTTAGATATTTATTTTGAAGGAGATAACTATGAAAGAATTTGGAAATCTTTGGGAATAGTATTTTTTGGTAAGTATACTATCGTTAAATTTATTTGCATGTGTAAGAGAGGAAAATTTGGCAGTAGGGAAAGTGAGATTAAATATAGAAACATATTTAGTGGGAAGAGATCAACCAACACATCCTTCAATAATAAGTTTTGATAGTCCTTGGAATGGATATAAGTATTGGATGACGTATACACCCTACCCGGAAGGAAATGGAGAAGAAGAAAATCCAAGTATTGCAGTTTCAAATGATTTATATAAATGGGAGACACCTATAGGAATGGTAAATCCAATAAAATATAAACAAAGGTCATATGGAAGAATAATCAGTAGCATTTTCTTATCATTATCCATAGCCCTGGTTATTGTCATGACACTTTACGGACGTCAGCCGGGAATGGAAAACGAATACAGATTTCAACTTTTTGCGTCTTATATAGAAGTTTTCAAGGAGAAAAATGTAGAGGTTTTGCTTCAAATTATTATGAATATTTTTATGTTTATTCCGATTGGTTTTTTATTGCCATATTGTTTTAAAAAATTTGAGAAAAATAAAACAGTATTTTTTACTGCTATATTGTTTTCAGGAATTATTGAATGTACGCAGGGAATATTTAGAATGGGAATGTTTGAGGCAGATGACATTTTAGGAAATGTCCTTGGAGCAGAGATAGGGTTTTTCTTTTTTTGTTTTATGCGTAAAATCTGTCAAAAATTTGTAGGATTTCACGAATAGCAAAAATTTTTCTATTCTGTTACAATATAACTATAGAATTCCTCTACATAGTGGAGGAGCATATGAGAAAAACACGATTGGAAGAACTTGAGTATTCCAATGCAATAGTGCATGCTTTCCAGAAATTCAGAGACTATGAAGAAAAGT
>NZ_BAAHSH010000093.1:0-1470 GCF_054660755.1 Faecalimonas hominis | reverse complement strand
TGTTTTTTTACCCACCCGGTGAGGGTGCTTTTTGCAACATTGTAGTCAGCTGCTATCTCACTTATTGAGCGATCACCTGCCATATAGGCTTTGACTACTTCAATTTTAAAATTTTCATTGTAACGTGTGGCCATGATTGGTCCCTCCTTTGGATAATAAATATTATATACTATCCGAACAAGGTGTTACAAATTTAGTTTACCACTACACTTTCAGGTTCGATGAGTTCGACTGGTTTTTCTTCTTCCACAGTTTCACCAAACAGACTTAACTGTCCGGCGATATCGTCAGTACGACGTTCACTGGAAGAACCGAACATCTTTTGTCTGAACCATGCCAGTTCAGCTTTGAGATTATCATTCTCAGCTTGCTGTCTTGAGATAGTGTCATTCAGCATTTTAATAGTAGTATTCAGTTGTATAATCATATCTTTCAACTCAACAAGCTGGATATCTTTACTGCTCTTTGTCATGGTATTTCTCCTAGATTTGCTATAATCATTATACCACAAAAATGCCTGCGAAGCCAGTAAATACAATGGGTTCACGCCATTCGTAGTGCCTTTGGCTGTTCGATTTCAAGACCTGACATGAGCCAGTCGAATTGTTGCCAGGTGATAGGTTTTACCTCGGAACTGTTCCTTGGCCAACGGTATCTTCCAGATAAAACATCCAGTCTTTTGTATAAGAGGATATAGCCATCCGGCTCTTTGAACAGGACTTTGATCCTGTCGCAACGCTTACCGCAGAACAGATAGATAGAATGTCCATCAGGTTCATGCTTGAAATTTTTCATAATGATTGCACACAATCCATCAATGGATTTTCTCATATCCGTGTACCCAGTCACCAGATAAATGTTGGTTGCAAGGGAAATATCACCAAGCATGAGACATTCCTCCTAAGCATTGGAGTGTAGTTCTGATTAAGTCTGGATTGGTGTTATTAAAGAATCGAATGGTAGAATTACCCATTATGATTTCCGCAGCAACACTAGCATCAGTATCAGGCATTGTTAGAATGCGAGTGTTTTTCTCCATTATTGTAGCAGCTGGTGCTGGTTCCGGAACCAGATCTAATTTGACAACTTCCTGATGAACAGGGGTTCCCAAGTGCTTACTCTCGGAATTAGGTATTGTCACACCAGCTTTGCGCAATTTACTGACCCAGTTGTAAAAAGTACCAGCATGGATTCCATGTGCTTCACACCACTGGTAATCAGAAAGACCGCTGGAACGGCATTCCATAATAAGTTTCAGTTGTTCTTCACGATTGACACGTTTTGCTTTCATAATTGCTAACCTCCAAGTAGAGTAAAACGCTTGCATTATAATCTCGAAATGGAGCAAAACGCTTGCGTTTCCTAGCTACAATTATAAAGCAGAAACGGAGTGGATAAAATCCACCCCGAAACTAAGCACTTACGTTCTAAGACAGGAGTTATTTCATAATAAAAAAGGTTCATAAACAG
>NZ_BAAHSH010000092.1:0-1500 GCF_054660755.1 Faecalimonas hominis | reverse complement strand
AAAAGCTTGACCAGTACAAATACTGTCTGCGGTGACAGAATCCGGGTTTGATCTCCGTGCAGTACCAACCGTATTTATGGGTGGAGGCTCCGCAATTTTAAAACGCCACGTGACCGCACAGGACGCGATTTGCCGCCCCGTTTTTATAGAGGACGTCCATGCCAACGCAACAGGGTATGAACGGATTGTAGAGCAGATGTGGGCGAGATGACACGCCCTGTGTATTCGTTCCGCCCGAACCTGAAAAATCCAGAACACCAGAGGGCATGGGAGAAATTTCAAAGTGTTCCAGAAGGGCAGAAAAGCCAGTATCTGGTTCAGGCAATTCTGGAAAAAGAAAATCGAAAATGGCTGGAAGAAGTCATTCAAAAGACGATAAAAGAAAGTGTTCGGGAATTGGAGATATGTGGCACTACGGAACAATTGAAAACGAAACCATCATCGGAAGAAATACCAGATCAGATGCTGGATTTTTTATCTCAAATGGAAAATTTGTAAAGGGGGTGAGGCCTATGATTGCACGATGCATACATTGTTGGAACTGCTAGGGGTAAGGCATAAAATGCATCGCTATCTTTGGTGGGTATTGTGAATAGCTTTCCATGCATCTTTGGAGTATGTTGTGTGTAGCGAAACGGAAAGGAGAAACGCTATGACAGAGATGAAGAACATATGCGGAAAGATCCCGAAGGACTTACACGAAAAAGTAAGAGAAGAGATTGAACTGACAGAAAGCAGCACACAGAAATTTATACAGCAGGTCATCGAAGAACATTTTGAAAGACTTGCAGGAAAAGGAGAAATGAGCATGGGAACAGCAAGAACAATCGCAGTACAGGTATCAGAGGAATTATTCCAGAGATTAAAAACAGTCATCGCAAAAAAAGGCATGAAACAGAAAGACTTCTTAATTCAGATCATCGAAGAGGCACTGGAAAAGGCAGAAGCCGAATGGCAGAACAAAGACAGCATGGAAGAAACGGAACCTGCAACCGGAGAATCTGGAACAGAAGAGACTCAACCGGACGAGGAAAACGAACCGAGCGAGGAAAGCGAACCGGACGAGGAAAACGAACCGAAAGAAGAAAGCGAACCGGACGAGGAAACTCAACCGGAAGAAGAAACCAAAGCAGAAGAGCCAACAGAATGGTAACAAACAGACACAGAGAAACCAACAGGCGGTATGAGACAAATCATGCCGCCTGTTTTTATCAGCAAAGGAGGTTGATAACCGCAACCATTCAATTTTTTGATCTCTTTAGCGGAATCGGCGGATTCCGAGAAGGCTTAAGACGTGCAGGGGGATTTACCTGTGTCGGACACTGTGAGGTGGATACTTATGCGGATAAGAACTACCGATTGCTGTTTGACACAGAAGGGGATGTACTGGTCAAGCTTTTTGGTAACACTTTGTTCGGAAATCATGCTCTATATCGAAACTCCATTGGTGTCATATAGTTATTCGTTGAATGAGGTCTCACATACTTCTATCAGTTATTG
>NZ_BAAHSH010000091.1:0-2825 GCF_054660755.1 Faecalimonas hominis | reverse complement strand
TCTCGGTTTACAATTCATCCCGGTAAAGCGATTCTGATTTTTCAAACCATTTTGTTCGTATGGTTTCCATGTATTTCCACCGTCTTCGCTGTACTCCAAATTAGAAACGTCTCCAAGTAAAAGGTCTTCCTTATCGTTCGCTTCAATATTCTTAGGTGCTTCCTGTTCCATTATATCAATTACGCAAATAGGAAGACGACCATACATATCTTCAGTAGCTCCTTCTACCGTTACCTGAATATCATTTTCGACTGTGATAGATTTCAATTCATCATTTGTTAATGAAATTACATCTTTATCGGAAGTTTTCCATGTCTTTCCTCCGTCAAGACTATATTTCATTTTTAAACCTTTTTCAGTAAGATTTTTTGTCAATACAATCTTTCCTGCATTATCCCCATCAAACGAGAATGATGCGATACGTGAATGGTCTTTTTCGAGAATTGCTCTTGCCACATCTCCCGCATACCACGGCTGTCTTGTCTTCTCATAGTCATCTGCAGTCAGATTTTTTGTGTCTTTTCTTAATGTATACGCTTCTTCTAATGCTCTTTGGCGCTCCATATAAAGTTCAGCCATATGTACCGGATCTGTCAGTTTTCCGGAAAGTTCGATTTCTCTTAAGAGGTCGGCCATAACCATTGGATAGTAAGTATATCTGGAAGCCGTCTCTTTCATAAAGCGGTTTAACTCTGCACTTGTCAAATCCGGCTTATTCAAATACATATCAAGCATTCCGTATGTTGCATCAAGATATCTTGGACTTTCTGTCAATGCTCTGTAATATACTTCTCTTTTTGCAGAAAAGTCTTTCAAACTATTTGCAAGCAATGTATATTTTTTCGCCATTACATATGCGTCCCAATCTTGAATAACGTCAGTTGCAAGAAGGGTGTAACTTGAAGCCCTGTTTCTGTTTGTATCAATATTTCCCATCTTCCTGCGATTTCCCCAGCCTAATAGGTAATCTTCATACTCACTTGAAGTTTCACGAAGACTCCATGCATTGTTTTGGATTCTCCATTCATACTGTCCTTTATGGTCCGGACCTCCATCTGAAACCCACTGCCATGTCAATGCTGCTGCATGCGCCGGCTGTCCGGTTACAATAGACGGACGTCCCGCTACTTCCGCAAGGTTTGCATATGTCTTCGCATAAGCACCGCACACTCCGCCTTCTTCCCATACAATCCAAGAGCGAATTAAATCTTTTGTGCCATATTTAGCATTATCATCGAAACTCTTGAAATCATCAAATTTATATTTCTTGTTCCATTCAGCACGCTTTTGTTGGCTATAATATTTTTCATCTGTATATTGCCAGTTTCCCTGCTTGTTGTGTACATACATATAAGAGTCAAGGAAGTTTTTGTTTTTATTTTCTTCCTCTGAAGCCCACTGTGTAATATACTGTGCGAGCCATTCAAACTCGTCTTCATGCATACGTGAATCTACTACCCAGCGCATCATCGGTACGGATAATTCCTTGAACTGCTTTCCTGACCAGATTGCATTTCCCATATTACGGGAAGGTTCCTTTGCAAGTGTCGAAATCTTATCCATATAATTTCCCTGCTCAGACAGTTTTTTATATGTTGCATAACGTCTTACCGGGTCTTCTTTTTGTACTGCCTCTACACCGCTGTTTGGATTATCATTTCCGGTCCAAAAACGTACCGTTTTCGGATTCGCATATGCTGATGCCACAGATACTGCGAGACGAATATTCAAATCATTTTCACTGTTATTATCCAATTCTCCTTTGTATGCATTATATAACTTTCCAAATGCAATTAAAGAATTTTCGTAAGTTCCCTGACTCGGTTTTGGACCTCCGTTAATGTAATAATAAAGTGCTTCTTTATCTTTCAGCAAATACTCTATGGCATCTTTATACAATTTATTTCCTCTTTCGTCTTCCATCTCATAGACTTTGTTAATTGTATAAAAACCTGCCTGATTTACAAGTTCTCTCTGATAAATTGTCTGTGTATTATTATTCACTGCGTTTTTGTCACGGAAATTGATTTTACTTAACTCTTCATCATATTCTGCCACCGTTTTAATTGGAGCATTATAGTTTTCTGATGGAGTATAATCATTCGTTACAAATCCGGCATCTGCATATACAACGTGGTCTCTGGAATTTTCTCCGTTGCTGTCCGCTTCAAGTTTAATATACTTTTTGCCCTTCATGGAAAGATTTACATATACTGCGTCATTAATAGTTACGACACCGCTATTATAAATTTCTTCCCATGAATTTTTATCATCGGAAACAGAAATTTTAAATATTACACCGTTCCCGCCGCCGGAACGTGAATCTATTCCGAGATATCCCGCAAAGTTCGGATACTTATCCTTAAGTTCACTCACGTCGTAAATAACTGTCGATGGTGCGTGTGCAAAAATTCCTTTTGGAAATGTTACTTTCTCTCCTCGGGTTTTTACCTGTAAGCCTTCACCATTTTGTTTCATTTCCGTATTTCTGTCTTTTCCAAATGAGCCATAACCAACTCTTTTCTCTACTTCCTGCTTATCTGACAGATACTGAATTTTTGTGTTTTTATTCTGCTGGATTTCATTTTGAACCGGTTCTTCTGCATATACAGAAACGATACTATTCGGTGCTAACATCGTAATCACCAGTAACCCTGCAAATAATCTCATTAACTTTTTCTTTTTCATTAAACCTTTTTCCTTTCTTTGTTAATTTTCTAAAACCAAAACCTCCTTTTTTAAAATACCGTAATTTTATTATTGATGCTGCTTATTGTCAATCATTTTTTTACTTATTTCTCTTTTCTATAAACCATTTTTGATAA
>NZ_BAAHSH010000090.1:0-501 GCF_054660755.1 Faecalimonas hominis | reverse complement strand
GTGGAAGCGGGAGCAGACATTATCATGTTGGATAATATGTCTCCGGAAGAAATGGAAGAGGCAGTGCGTATTATAGACGGAAGAGCGGAGACAGAGTGTTCGGGAAATGTGACAAAGGAGAATATCGGGCGTCTGACTTCTATAGGGGTTGACTATATCTCCAGTGGGGCGTTGACACATTCAGCACCAATTTTAGACATTTCCTTAAAAAATCTTCATGCAGTTTCTTAGTGAGGAGAAAATAATGACAGGTTCAGAGAGAAGAGAAGAAATTATCAGTCAGATACAAAACAGTACAACGGCAGTTTCGGGGAAAAAACTTGCAGCGGCATATGACGTGAGCAGGCAGGTAATTGTACAGGATATAGCGTTGATTCGTGCGATGGGATATGATATTATTTCCACAAACAAAGGATATATTTTGAACGCTCCAAAGTCGATAAGTAAAATATTTAAAGTGCGTCATACAGATGAACAGTTGGAGGAAGAACTGTGTGCAGT
>NZ_BAAHSH010000089.1:0-2620 GCF_054660755.1 Faecalimonas hominis | reverse complement strand
TAATAGACCCTTATAGGGTCAAAGCAAGCCACCGGCTAAGCCGGTGGTCTTGACTGTGTGTATTGAACGAAAATAAAATTTATGATATTATTGACTATGTAGTCATAAAGGAGGACGGACATGAAGAAAGAAGAAAAAACAAGGCGTACGTGTGAAAAGATTATTCAGGCTGCAACAGTTGAATTTGGAATGAAAAGTTATGAAACAGCTTCATTAAATACGATTTGCAGTGAGAATAACATTTCAAAGGGCCTTATCTATCATAATTTCCAAAATAAAGATGAATTATACCTGATTTGTGTAAAACGGTGTTACGATGAACTGACATCACATATGCAGAAAACGGTTTTTGAATCTGACAATGTGCGGGAAAATTTGGAAAAGATATTGAAGGAAAGGCAGAAGTTTTTTGAGGAATATCCGCATTATAAAAACATTTTTTTTAACAGCATTCTATTGCCGCCGGGACATTTAATTAAAAAGTTAAAAGAGATAAGAAGTGAGTATGATAATTATCTTAAAAGGCAATATATAGATTTAGTGGGAGAAATGAATTTAAGACAAGGAGTGTCCGTTGAGAGGGCAACTCAATACTTAATGACTTTTCAGGAGATGTATAACGGATATTTCAGGGAAAGATATGGGGAAAATAAAGATTTTGAAACGTTAGTGAAAACGCATGAAACAAAGTTATCCGAATTGTTGGATATTATGCTATATGGTATAGCAGTTAAAGATAAAGGGGAGGAATAGATATGTTTTTATTGATCGTCAGATTGCTGATAACGATTGTGTTGGCATTTTTGGTGGGAAAGTTAGTATCCAAAATAAAACTTCCCGCTATTTTGGGCTGGTTGATTGCGGGAATGTTGTTAGGACCACACGCATTTTCGGTTATAAATCAGGAAATTTTAGATGCCGGCTGGTATCAGATTTTAGTCCACATATTGGAATGTGCGGTTGGACTTATGATTGGTACGGAACTTGTTTGGAATAAAATAAAAAAGTCGGGGAAAGCGATTATCATAACAACATTGACACAGTCGTTAGGCACTTTTCTTTTAGTGTCAGCCGTTTTTGGAATTGTATTTTATATTACGGATATTCCGATTTATCTTAGTTTTATTTTTGGGGGAATCGCACTGGCGACAGCGCGGCGCCGGCTTTGTCCATTGTCCGTGAATTTAAAACAGACGGTCCTGTGACAAAAACTTTGATTCCGATGGCTGCATTGGACGATATTGTAGGTTGTATTGTCTTTTTCACAACGATAGCGATTGTGGCTGGGAATCTGTCGGCGGGCAGTCTTCCGGCTTATATGATCGCACTGGTTGTTGTGCTTCCTTTAATTATAGGGGCAGTGTGCGGATTTATATCCGGTTTTATATTGAAAAGAAAAAATAGTGATGCGGTGACGATGCTGTTACTTGTCATTACGATTCTGTTTACTTCAGCGGCAGGCTTTTATTTCAACAACCAGGTGATGCCAAAACCGGTATTGAACTTTATGTTAATCGGTATGGCTTTCTCAGCAACATTTGCCAATATGGTGAGTGAGGAACGTCTAGAACAGATTATGGGTGTATTTAATCCTGTTTTAGGAATTGCCATGATTATTGTTATCCTGAATTTGGGCGCACCGCTAGACTATCATTTGATCATGGGAGCGGGGATATTTACGGCTGTCTATATTTTGGCGAGAGGATTTGGAAAATATTTCGGCGCATATTTTGGTGCGGCCATCACAAAATCTCCTCAGACAGTTAAAAAATATCTTGGATTTACCCTTCTTCCGCACTCGGGTGTTTCGCTTGTATTTACCGGAATTGCAGTTTCAGTTTTGGCTCAGCCAGCACCGGAGTGTGCTAAAATCGTACAGGGAACGATTGCAGCAGCAGCGGTCATCAATGAAATCATTGCGGTGATTATTGCGAAAAAAGGATTTGAATGGGCAGGAGAATTTAACAAAAATTCAACTGAGGACAGTGCGAAGGCAGAAGAGAAGAATCCAAAGATTATTACAATCAGTCGTCAGTATGGAAGCGGCGGAAGAGATATTGCAATGCAGTTATCTAAAAAATTAAACATTCCGTTTTACGATAAAGAAATTATAGAATTGGCGGCAGAATCAAGTTCATTGGATCGCTCTCTATTTGAAAACTATGAGAAAAATAAATTAAATCCCGTATTGGTGGATTTGGCAAACAGCGTGTCCAAAGATTCTTCCATAGATGATAGAATATTTGCACATCATGCAAAAGTCATTCAGGAGATTGTAAATAGAGGTTCGTGTATTATTGTGGGAAGATGTGCGGATTATTTATTGAAAGACAGAAAAGATGTATTAAAAATATTTATTTATGGCGATATGAATACAAGGAAAAAGCGAATTGTTGAAGTTTACAAAGAAGCATCTGAAGAGGCGGCAGATTTAATCAAAAAAACAGATAAGAGGCGTTCAGCATATTATAATCATTATTCAGGAAATGTTTTTGGAAATGCGGAAAATTATGATATTTGTCTTAACAGCAGCGTTTTAGGAATAGAAGAATGTGTACGCATTATTGAAAGATTATATGCGGAAGTTTAGACAACTATGTGCTGTCAACCATTTTTGATT
>NZ_BAAHSH010000088.1:0-2670 GCF_054660755.1 Faecalimonas hominis | reverse complement strand
CGTTCCCGATTTTTTTCGGTGGGGGGGGAGGGTAGAAGCAGAAACAACCTTATACATTTCCTGTAAAGCCGCTATATGCTCTTCTGCATGGGGAATCTGTTTGAAAGATTCCTTTGAAAGTTCAAAAGAAGTATCCATAAAAAACAGGCACGGGTGAAATTCTAAACTGTGAGAAGGAAGACCGTATTCAATATAATTTTCTTGTAAATGATTAATAATTTTAAATGTATTGTCGGCATATTTGATTAGTGGCTGAGCCATATCAAAAATACGGTAAAATTCTTTGCGATATTTTTCTATGGCAGTATCCGTATCATGTAAACTGACTGTTTTAAAATCTGAAGATATAGTCAGAAGATATTCCGAAGTAATAATATAGTAAGGCATAATCAGCATTTTTTCATCACTGGGAGTAAGGTTACTGTACAAATAATAAGGCCGGTAAATGTCTTTTAAAATTTCGGATAATGGTAAAATATGAGATAGTGCTTCCAAATTTTGACATGGATATACAGTGTTTAGCGGATTTTTGTTCAATGTAATTAAATGTTTTACCGACGCTTCTCCTTTAAAATCCGCAAATAATCCTTTTAAAATAAAGAAAATATATCGATATGAAGTTGGCAGATTGAAAAGAATTTCCGGTTTATTATTATTTTTTAATTCAGATTGTAGAATAGATAAAATTTTATTTTCTACATTGGGTACCGGAGAAAATGGTTCGTAGTAATCAAGAGTTTCGGAAAAAGAAATATTTTTCTTATTTTCTTCATCAAGGAACGAAAGACTCTCAATTAGGCTTTTAATGTAGCACCGACTCATATATTCTGATTTTCCCACTTTTTCTATTTCATACAATTCCAACAATTCTTTTTTCTCAATCGGACTGATTCTGAGATAAGAACAGAAGTCTTTGACAAAATCCAGACTGGGAAGCCGTTTTCCCGTCACCATTCGTTGAATGGAAGTTTTATCTAAAGAAGAATGTTTCGCCATTTGATATACATTACTCCCGCTATTGATTAAGAGTTGGCGACAACGCTCACTAAATTCTGACATATGTTTTCCTCCCTCATTGTAATAACTATAGAAATTATACAGAGAGTTTGGACATATCACAAGTTTATCCAGTGAAAAAATGGGGCACAGTGGGTAGCACATATTGAATGGGGAGTGGAGTGGGGAATATGATGGAATATGTCAGAAAAAGGAAGAGGAGGGTAGAAAGTAAATAAGTTTATCTAGAAAAAGGAGGAAAAGAGATGTCTAAAAAAGTAATTAGAAATTGTATGTTAATTATGGCAGTCTGTTTTTTGATACTCGGAATACTGTTCAAATCAAATGCTGAAAGACAGAAAGGGATACAAGCAACGACAGGAATAATGATTGACGGAAAGTATCAGCCTACATCATCAGGAAGAATTGGTGCAAATCAGGAAAAATATGAAGCGGCTAATACGACAGGAACTACGTTTTATGTTCTTGCAGGAGTAACGGGAGTTATAGGAGTGGTAATGCTTATTGGGGGCAGAAAAAAATAATATGAGGAGGCAGAAAGTATGTACGTCAGCAGGAATAGTATGGATTTTTGGGAAATAGTTCCTATGTTTTTCGCAATTATGGTAGGTATTCTTGTTTTATTAATGCTTGCCTATGTTTTTTATCAAAATAAAGATAAAAAGAAAGAACTAATTTCCAAGAAAGTCACTGTTTTGGAGAAACCTATTCAGCAGGGAAATCTTGAATGGTATGTAATGGAAGGCGAAAATGGAGAGAGAATGAAATTGAGAAGTTTTCAGGGAAATAGTCTTTTTATTTCTGTAGGTGATAAGGGAGTTGTCAGTTACAGAGGAGAAACGATAGAATCATTTAAAAGAGAATAAAAAACGATATAAGGGAACTTAAGAGAAAAACATCAAAGTTCCCTTATTGCTTATTGCTATACTCCTATAAGTGTGCTATCATAACATCATTCACAGACATTCTATTTGTGAATCGGCCAATCGGCTTATCCTGAGGAAATCCCTCAACTTTACCAAACAACAAATTTATAACAAATGTTTGCATGAAGTATCTTGCTGAAAATTCCTTTTTTGCGTATACTCTAAACATAAGATTTCTTTGCATTTCTGCAAGGTTTTTCATGCAAAGTGAAAGGAGAAGCCTATGCAGGACAAAGAAAACAGAGAAGTGAAAAACAGTGTATTTGTAGATTTATTCTATGCAGATGAGTCAGCGGAAGAAAATGACATCGCCCTTTTTAATGCAATTCATAATGAATCATTGCCGGAGGGAACAACTATCAGGCGGTTTAAAGTCGATACGACAATCTATATGAATTTTCAAAACGATATTTCCTTTGATGCAGGTGGAAAACTACTTATATTCGGGGAACATCAATCCACCGTTAATGAAAATATGCCTCTCCGAAGCCTTTTATATATCGGACGTGCCTATGAGCAATTAGTTGCCATTCGTGACCGCTATAAAAGGAAGCAAGTTCCTCTTCCCACACCTGAATTTTATACATTTTACAATGGAAAAGAAAAGTGGGATAAGGAAAAAGAATTACGGTTATCGGACGCCTATATGATAAAAGATTCCCAACCCATGTTGGATTTAAAAGTGAAAATGATCAATATTAATCCGAGTTGGTCCTATGTCAAGATT
>NZ_BAAHSH010000087.1:0-2043 GCF_054660755.1 Faecalimonas hominis | reverse complement strand
CTTTATAATACGAGGAGGTACACCAAGCACACATGGGGCGCTATTTTTCTACCCTTTTTTATAGGTTGCGGGGTATAAAGAACAACGGTTACAACCCGACACCAAGAGAGTTAGTATAAAAATCTATGGAGGTAAAAATCGTAAATTTGAAAAAAATAACTATCTGATAGTATTTCATTGTGTTAAACTAAAGTAATACAGAAGATATTCGGTATGGAGGTACTATAAATGAAAGCGTATCAGTTAAAAATAAAACTTAGAGAAGCTTCTCCTGTTATTTGGAGAAAAGTAACTGTGCCGGCAGGAATTACATTTGAAGGATTGAAAAATATAATAAATATAGTTATGGGTTGGAGTGGAGAACATTTATATTGTTTTGAATTTCCTTGCTTAGGAATTAGCATTGAAGATGATTTTGAAGAGCAAGAGATTTTTTCTGTGAAAGAAACGACGATAGATCGATTTTTGACTTTAGAAAAAGAGTTTGAGTATATATATGACTTTGGTGACAATTGGGAGCATAGTATTATTGTTGAGAAAGAAATTGAAGATTACGCTAAAAATTACGCCGAAGTATTACAATACAAAGGGGGAAACCCGCCCGAAGATTGTGGTGGAGTTGGGTGTTATCGTTCTACTGAGCCATATGATTTGGAAGAAATTAATGAAGAATTGAGAGAAATTGTGCTGAATTTCCGAAAGAATAGCGAAAACAACGATATTACACTGCATGAAATTTTAAGTCAGTTTAAGAAAAATGATTTAGTGGAAATTGCAAAAATTCATCGTTTACATGGGTATTCGCAATATAGAAAAGAAGAAATGATAGATTTTTTATGTCGTGAACTTTTTGATGTAAATGTAATGCGAAGATATTTTTCATTTTTAAATGAAGATGAGTTGAAGTTATTAGATTCAGATGAAAGTCAGATTTATATTACTCCGGACAATTACCTATATAAGTATCTTTTGGAAGGTGCATATGCCGGGTGTAAGAGCGGTTGGAATGGTAAGATTATTTATATACCCAAAGAGGTACGGGAAGCCTACTTGAAAAACTGCGATGATGTTTGGAAAGAAAATCTAAATATGAATAGCCAGTTGTTAATGTATTTGAATGTCGCAGCAGAATTATATGGGATATGCCCCATCAATAAAGCGATAGAACTATATGTGCGAGATGGTGGAGCAGAGAAGAGTATAATTGAAGTGATAGAGTTTTGCGAAAATGTTCCGAAAAATAAGAAGTTATTTACGGTGTATAAAGATGAACTGATTTTAAATCCGTATTGGGAGAGAAGTATGTACAGCGAACTTCGGAAAAAGCAGGCGAAATATTCGTTTTATGAGCCAACTAAAGAAGAAATCGAACATTTGGAAATGAAGGGTTATCTTCCATTTAATAAATATATGATTCAGTTGAAAAAATTTTTTATGAAAGAGGGGGAAGATGAACAGGACGCAGAAATTCTTTGCTGTACGATTCAGATGATTATTCGTATCGGAGGAATGCTTCAAGATGTCGTAGATGTATTGGAAATGGGGTTCATGGATTTTGAATATGTGGTGGAGGACAGCAGGTTAAAAAAACAGTTGTTGACGAGAATTAATAATGTTTGGAGTCATACAAATATGGTGACAAGGCGTGGACATATGATAGAGGAAACTATTGTAGAAAAGCCGAAAAGTAATATTATTGCATTTCCGGGAAATAATCGGTAAAAAAATATATAAAAACAAAGAGGCACTGATGAGGTTTCATTTGAGGTGACCCCTCAAAGTTAGACTTTCACGGAGACTATGAAGAAAAGTCTGTAAATAAGATCTTCTATGATAATGATAGGCGAAAGGCTTGAGTAAAATCAGCTTTTCGCCTTTGTCTTATATATAACAGCTACAAAATTGCATGTCAATAGCAGGCGGGAAATCCGCCCGTCTTTTTGACCTTTTTTATTATTCGGGTAAGCGTCCCTCATACATAATGCTCAGTTCACCATAGACCTGTGCCCAGTTCCGGATCGTTACTGTCCATTTTTTCGTGGC
>NZ_BAAHSH010000086.1:0-3204 GCF_054660755.1 Faecalimonas hominis | reverse complement strand
GTGTGGTTTTGAAGGTACATATCTTCATATGGCCCGGTGGCTCAGTTGGTTAGAGCGCCGCCCTGTCACGGCGGAGGTCGAGGGTTCGAGTCCCTTCCGGGTCGTTTATATATGGGATCATAGCTCAGCTGGGAGAGCACCTGCCTTACAAGCAGGGGGTCACAGGTTCGAGCCCTGTTGGTCCCATTTATATATAAAGATAAAGTAGTTTGCCGACATGGCTCAATTGGCAGAGCAGCTGATTTGTAATCAGCAGGTTATCGGTTCAAGTCCGATTGTCGGCTTTATGGATGGATTCCCGAGTGGCCAAAGGGGGCAGACTGTAAATCTGTTGGCACCGCCTTCGAAGGTTCGAATCCTTCTCCATCCATTAATTAGATAATAACGCGGGGTGGAGCAGTCTGGAAGCTCGTCGGGCTCATAACCCGAAGGTCGTAGGTTCAAATCCTGCCCCCGCAATTTCAACTTATTGACGAAATGCCAATAAGGTTTTTATTGCCAAGAGGATATAAGTTAAGCCCAGATAGCTCAGTCGGTAGAGCAGAGGACTGAAAATCCTCGTGTCGCTGGTTCGATTCCGGCTCTGGGCATTCTACAAGAAAGTAGTACAAATTAGATAGTATATGGAGCATTAGCTCAGTTGGTAGAGCACTTGACTTTTAATCAAGTTGTCCGGGGTTCGAATCCCCGATGCTTCACTTGAAGAACAGACTCATCTGTTCTTTTTTTATTGTCTGAAATGGAAAAAGGAAGACAAAAACGTCTTCCTTTATTCTTCGGTCATAAATTGGCTGATGCTAAAGAAATTATATTTTTTAAATAATTGGATATCTTCCTTCGAGAAAATAAGTTTATTTAAAACTTCGTTTTCTTTCTGTATATCTGAGGCAATTAATATTTTTCTTGCACAAGGATACATTGTAACACTGGAGATTCCGGCTAAAATTCCAATTTTGTTATTGTGGGAAAATGTATCCATGGAACACAGCCAGATTTCTTCGTTAGAATGTGACTGATTTCGCAAATGATAATTTTGCCACGGACCAAATTTTACACTTTCACCCGCATAGATGACTTTACATTTTTCAGGATTTTTAAAGTTTTCAATGTCATAAAAAAGTTCTACAAAAGTATTTTCGCTATTTGATATGGAAAATTCCTCCAATATACTTTTCATTATTCTTTTTCTTTTTCCATCATAAGAATACATATAATGTTTGCTAATAAAATCAGTTTTCTCGATGGGAAGCATGTCTTCATAAGGAACAGCGAGAAGTTGTGATGGCAGTATGTGAAAGATTTGGGCAAATTCTTCAATTGTATCAGCAGTGATAGGGATAATTCCCTTTTCATATTTGGATAAAGTAGAACAACTTTTGTGTATGAGTGCTGACATTTCTTTTAAAGTATAATTGTGGGCTATACGATATTTTTTTATATTATTTCCCACAGTTTCATTCATTGTCATAAGATTTTCTCCGTTTCTGATAAGTTTCCTATAAATCAATATTTTAATAAAAAATGATATATTTTTAATTCTTATCTTTATTTCATTTCAATTCCGTACCAATAGTTTCTTACTATGATAATAATGTTTTTAAATTTTCCTGTCAAGAAAATGTGTGTTGTTTGATTTATAAAGAGTTTATAAATAAAATATAAACTATCTTAAATATGTTTGGAGGAAATTTTATGTCAGAGAAACAAAAGAAATTAAGTATGGGTGCATTGATTTTGATGATTTTTACCTCTGTGTATGGATTCAATAATATGCCCCGCTCATTCTACCTTATGGGGTACGGAGCAATTCCATTTTATTTATTGTCAGCGGTTGTATTTTTTGTGCCGTTTGCATTTATGATTGCAGAATACGGTTCTGCATTTAAGGACGAAAAAGGCGGTATTTTTTCGTGGATGCAAATTTGTGTAAATACAAAGTATGCGTTTGTTGCTACATTTATGTGGTATACATCGTATGTTATTTGGCTTGTAAATATTGCTTCAGGAATTATGGTTCCACTGTCTAATGCGATTTTTGGAAAAGATACGACTCAGGAATGGAGTATATTTGGATTGAGTTCCACACAGACATTAGGAATTTTGGGTGTTCTTTTCATTGTTTTTGTAACATTTTTTGCAAGTAAAGGAATGAAAAACATTCAGAAAGTGGCTTCTATCGGTGGAATTGCCTGTATGTTTTTGAATGTAATGTTAATCGGTGGAGCGCTTCTCGTTTTAATCGGAAATAAAGGGGAACTTGCACAGCCTGTTGTTTCGGCAGCATCGTTGGTGGAATCACCAAATCCTGAATATGCGGGTTCACTGGCAATGTTAGCATTTCTTGTATATGCATTATTTGCGTATGGAGGAACAGAGGCAGTCGGAGGTCTTGTAGATGAAACGGAAAATCCGGAGAAGAATTTCGGAAAAGGTTTAACGATTGCAGCAATTATTGTAGCAGTAGGATATTCAATTGGTATTTTCTGCGTAGGTATTTTTACAAACTGGAGTGAAACGCTCTCAGCAGCAACAGTGCATAAGGGAAATGCTTCTTATGTGATTATGAATAATTTAGGATATCAGATTGGCGCAGCGTTTGGTGCAAGTCAGAGTGTATGTATACAAATGGGTGACTGGGCAGCGAGAATTATGGGAATTTCCATTCTTCTTTCCTTAGCAGGTGCGGTATTTACATTATGTTACTCACCATTAAAACAGTTAATTGAGGGAAGCCCTAAAGGTCTTTTACCGGAGAAATTCTGTAAAATGGAAAATGGAATGCCTAAATTTGCTTTAAAAATTCAGGCAGTAGTAGTTGTTGTATTTATCCTTCTTATCTCTATGGGTGGAGATACAATGACACAGTTTTTCAATATTCTTGTTTCAATGACAAATGTGGCAATGACACTTCCATATATGTTTATTTCAGCGGCATTTATCAAATTTAAGAAGAATAAGGATATTCATAAACCGTTTGTTATTTTTAAAAATGATACGATTTCCATTGTATTTACTATTCTCGTAACTGCAATAGTTGGTTTTGCTAATTTCTTTACGATTATTCAACCGGCGATGGCAGGAGATGTAGCGACAACAGTATGGAGTATTTTAGGACCTGTATTATTTACAGTGACAGCGTTAATTTTACACGCAAGATATGAAAAGAGAAATAAGTAAAAAAATGATGTCAACCATTTTTGATTA
>NZ_BAAHSH010000085.1:0-2617 GCF_054660755.1 Faecalimonas hominis | reverse complement strand
TTCGCCAATGTTATTCTCTGTAACAAATATTTCCCAAAGTTCTTTTCCAGACATAAAATATTCCCTCCAACTTCTAATTGAACAAAATCGCTGCGCGATGGCCTGCCAAGGCTGTGGTGCAGTTTCTTATTAGTTTTCTAAAAAAGCAGTGACAGGATTGTCCCAAGATAGTATTGTTTAAGTACCACCAAAAACAAACTTCGAATACGGGCTTAGTTCCCTACCACTGCCTATGAAAAGAATACCATTTTTACACCGTTTCTACAAGCGGTTTTATCAAGCAAATGCTCCTCCGTAAAGGTATGTGGAACTTATATATTTTCATTTATTTTACGGAGGATATTTTATGTACGAAGATATTTATAATCAAATCAAACTTGCTGCGGAAAAGAAAAATTTAAAACCATCCACAGCTAATGCCTACTGTCATACGATTAGACATTTTTTAGATTATACAGGAAAACCATGGAATGAACTAATTATTGATGACGCGGATGCTTTTTTAACCGCAAAAAGGTTATCTGGAGTCATGCCGGAAACTTATAATCATTATTATTCTGCTATACGTTTTATGTATAAAAGAATCTTAAAACTATACTGGGATGAAGATGAAATCTCCCGCATGAAACGTGACCGGGCTCTTCCTGTTATTCTATCAAAGGATGAAATCAATTCTATTCTTGATGCAACTAAAAATCTGAAACATAAAGCAATAATTGCAACCATGTATTCCGGTGGACTTCGCGTATCAGAAGTGGTACATCTGCACTATGACGATATATCCAGAAGCAATAAGTCTATTCATATACGCAATACCAAAAACCGAAGAGATCGATATACTATTCTTGCCGACCGTACACTTGATTTACTTACAGAATACTGGTTTCAATGCGGTAAACCAAGGAGTATACTGTTTCCAAGTCAATGGACTCATAATTACCTTGATATTTCAAGCGTAAATCAATTCTTAAAAACAAGTGCAAAAAAGGCTGGCATTACGAAACATTTTTCTTCTCATACTTTTAGGCATAGTTTTGCAAGCCATCTTTTGGAAGCGGGGTGTGACATTAAATATATTCAAGCATTATTAGGACATACAGACCCAAAATCTACAGAAATATATCTTCATGTGAGTAACAAAACACTATTGGGAATTAAAAGTCCTTTTGACGTACAGGAGGATTAGGCATGGAAAATCCAACTGTACAGGATATATTTCACTCTTTTTATCTCAAATATCTGGACAGATATACACCTTCTGCGGAACAGGCAAAAGTTTCACATTGTATTATGAACTGCAAGACCGGAGTTTATGGCGCAAATGTCAGTGTTTGTGAAGATTGTGGCCATCTTCAGATTCACTACAATTCCTGCCGTAACAGATGCTGTCCTATGTGTCAGGCTCTTCCTACCGAAAAGTGGATGGATTCCCAACGGGAAGACGTTCTGGAAGCACCTTACTTCCATGTGGTATTTACAGTCCCTCAAGAACTGAATCCATTAATCTATTGTAACCAGAAACTACTGTATGATGCCTTGTATCATTCCGTCTCTTCCACGATAAATGAACTTGCTGAGGATGAAAAATACCTGGATGCAAAGGTCGGATACATCTGCATCCTGCATACATGGGGATCTGAAATGAATTTCCATCCCCATATCCATGTCATTCTTCTCGGCGGTGGATTGACTGCTAAGAATCAGTGGCGTGATAAAGGTGAAGAGTTCTTTTTTCCTGTTAAAGTATTATCCAAACTTTTCCGTGGAAAATATCTGGATGAACTGAAAACTTTATGGAAAAATAAAAAACTTCACTTTCACGGAAGCAGTGAAAAATACCGAAATCACTATGCCTTCAAAGAGCTGATAAATATCTGCTATGAAAAAGACTGGATTCCACACTGTAAGAAAGCCTTTAACGGTGCACAGTCTGTTATTCATTACCTTGGTAAGTACATACACAGAATTGCTATCAGTAATCGCCGTATTATCCGCATGGATGAAAACACTGTCACATACTATGTGAAGGACTACCGTGAAGCTGGTAAATGGAAAGCACTGACTATTCCCGGAGTTGAATTTATCCGCAGATTCCTTATGCATGTGCCACCCAAACGCTTTGTCCGAATCAGACATTATGGTCTGCTGTGTACCCGAAGTAAAACCAAGCATCTTACACTATGTAGAAATCTTCTTGGCTGCAGGCAATATCTGTCTCGGTTGAAAAATATGGAAACAACTCAAATATTGGAAACACTTTATGGAATCAAGGTTTCTGTTTGTAAATGCTGTGGAGGACATCTCGGAAAACCCCAACAACGGATACCTTTACGGATTTAAAACCCAATAATTAAATATTTTTACGAAGCCTCAGAAATGAGGTCTGTTTGTTGTGGGAAAATATCTTTTTCTATAAAGAAATCTGATATAATATTTTAATCAAAACAGTTTTTTCTACAAGGGGAAAAGAATTGAAACTCCATATATTCCGGCTATCCGGACACGACTTTGTTCACTATAGAAAAATCGAAATTGGTGCAAACGATAGGGCAGTTTATCAGCAATCTATAAGCTGCTTTATCGTTTACGCCAACTTCGATTGGTTTCTAATCAATTT
>NZ_BAAHSH010000084.1:0-1427 GCF_054660755.1 Faecalimonas hominis | reverse complement strand
ACTTTTCTTCATAGTCTCGCCAAAGCCTCTAAATTATTTGGAAGCCAAGAAATCTTTAAAGTTGCTTTTGTTGAAGAATCCTTATTTAAGGAATAATTTTTAATAGATCCGGTAAGTGCAGTAACAGATGGCGAATGGACAGAAGAAAATTTATTGCTTTTTACATCGACAATAAATTTTCCTGTCCATTTTTTAGGTTTAGTATATTGTACTTTATATGATTTATTTGCCAGTTTATGATTTAGGGGTGAGATAGTAACATAAGCGGTTTCTCCACTCGATTCTAAAAGTGTAAAATGTTGTTCTTTCTGCTGAGAATTCAAATCATATTCGGCTATGTTGCTTGTGGCAGAAGCCGTAATAGATGTGGTGAGAAAGAAAATAGTAAATAAAGTTGCAAAGATTTTTTTCATAAGATTATCCTCCGTTTCTAAATGATTTGAAGTGTATTATAGGGGAAAAGTCAAGGAATGTAAATGGAAAAATGGAGAAAGTAACAAATGTTCAGTATTTTTGCGGAAAATGTTACGTTTTATAACAGGAAAACAATAAATGTTCAGTATTTTTGCTATGCAAATTGAGAAAAATAGCGTACTTTGAACTTAACAAATAACTTTAGATTTCATAGAGAAGAAGGAGGAAGTGTTATGAAATGTAAAAAAGTATTAGCAGTAGCGGGAGCGGTAACTTGTTTAACAGTTGGAGGAATTGTATCACAGGCATCAAGTTATGTGCAAGGGAGTATGCCTGGTTTTCCGGAGATGAGTTGCACGGGAAGTTTAGGATTTTATAATTCTACAATGACAGCATCTACAAACTGTAATAAAACACCAGGAGGGTATGAAACAAGGATAGAGGGTCAATTGAAAATAAAAGGAGAAGTATGTTCAAAGCAGACAACAAAAGGAGATAAGACAGCAAAAATTAGCAAAGTAGGGGCGACAGGATTTAAGTATGGACGAGGAACACATAAGGTATATTACAGAGATAAAACATGGGCACAAAATACTTTTATGTAATATACATAGAGGGACTTATAACTGTGTAAGATAATTTTAATACCACCCTCAATTCATTAGAATTGAGAGTAGTATTTGTGATAAATGCACTAATATATTGATAGATTAAAAGTAATAATATATATAATAGACAAATATGAAGGGATAAAGTAAAATGAAAATAAGAATAAAATATAAGAAGGGAAGTGGCATTATGAAGAAAGTGATGAATTGTAAACCGAGAGGTCACATTTGTAATACGAGAAACTAGATATTGTAATCGATATTCCCATTTGTAAACTGACTGTCCCTTTTTGTAGACGACAATCCAGTTTGTAAAACAAGAAACTAGTTTTGTAAGCGAATTTCGCAGATGGCAATTCTAGAATGGCATGATATACTAAGTTCAACTAGTAAAAATAGGTATAG
>NZ_BAAHSH010000083.1:0-21355 GCF_054660755.1 Faecalimonas hominis | reverse complement strand
GCGGCGAAACGGGTCGCACTTTCATGAACACTGCTTGGAATAATATAGTAGTTTTCTTCCAATTCTATCCCGACTAATTCCGGTACGCCGTCATATGTAATACAAACGGCTCCAAAACTTCTCATCTCATTACTCAGCACATACATGAAATCGTCCTCTGCATCTTGAACTTCCATTCCAATCATTTCAGCAATCACATCTTTCATCTGTCGCAATTCTGCCGGAAATTGTTTCTGCACATTTCTTTTTGCCACTTGGAACAACTCATTTTCTTTTATTCCCCACATCTCCAACTGCGCCTTTTTTACGGGCATGGTGGCAATTCCATGTTCATTCAATTCAATTAGCACATAGCATACAATCGCCAAATCAAAAAATGGTATATAGGGAGTTTCTTTTAAAAACTCTCTGTTTTTCTCCCTGTTAATCATTTTACACAGCACATTATGTCTCACGTTTTCAAATACTCTCAGTTTTTCCGTCTCCCACTTTTTTGAAAACTTAGAATTCGCATATACTTCTAAAATATCTTTAATGATTTCATCAAGTGCTTTTCCTTCCCGAAAATTCTGATAGAATTCCTCCAAATATATCGTCGGAGAAATGTTGATTCCTTCCTCTATAAAAACAAGCCCTCTCCTTTCTTTCCCATTATTTTTCAGTGTAATATGAACCTCCACTCTTACATTTCTGTTTATATTACTTTCCACTTTCTGCTTTACGGCTGCAATAAATTGACAATATGTTATCATTTTTCCTCCCTGCAGTCCATCTTCAATTATCATCATGGTGAATCTGATGCGAATCGCATCGTTGATTTGAATAAATAGAATATTATGTGTTTTCATTATAGAGTAAGAGTAGTTTTTTTGCAATACTTTTTATTTTTTGCTCGCATTCTTTTTCTTTCTTCGCTATAATACATACTGTATGACATAATTAAGGGAGGAAATCAAATGAAATGTTCACGTTGCGGTTCAGAAATGAAAATAAAAAGCGTCAAAGTCGATACGGATATTCACGGCAATCCAATCTATAATAAATATGCTTATTGCTATACTTGCAAAATAAAAAGAAATTTAGGTCAGTTGAAAGCACCAGCAAAACGGTCTCACAAAAGAAAGAGAAAAAAAGGAAAACTTGTTGTCGCCCTTATTCTTATTTTGCTCCTGATTATCGGCATCGGCACTTTCTTTTTTATCAAAAATTTAAAAGAGAAACAATCTCAAAACGAAAGTACGGTTGTAACTCCAACCGGAAACAATAAAATTTCAACAGATTCCTATGAGCAGTTGGAAACCGGAATGCCCTATGATGAAGTGAAAAGTCTTATCGGCAATGCCGGCAACAAACTTTTACAGGTTACTTCTGACGAAAATTCTGCCGAACGTTATCAGTGGATTACAAAAGACGGAGAAGGAACAGTTCTTCTTTCTTTTGAGGACGGAAACCTTATCAGCATTTCTCAGGCAGGAATGGAAACCGGCGGAAGCGTTTCTCTTTCCGACGAAGTAAAAAAGGAAATCAAATCAGATATGAGTTACAAAGAAGTCACTTCTGTCTTAGGTGAGAAGGGAGTACTTTTATCCGAAACTTTGCAAAACGGAACTACGAGCAAATTATACGAGTGGAAAGATTCAAATTCAGGTAAATCTTTCTCCATAGTATTTGTCGAAGACAAACTTCGCTCCTACAATTTCAACGATAAAAAGACTGAACAATAAAATAAGGAGGACATGATGTTATAAGTCATGTCCTCCTTGTTATTTCTTATACTCTTGATAAGTATTCTCCTGTACGTGTATCGATTTTAAGAACATCTCCCTGTTCTACAAATAATGGTACATATACAACTGCTCCCGTTTCAACTGTAGCAGGTTTTGTAGCACCCTGTGCTGTATCACCTTTGAATCCAGGCTCTGTATCTGTAATCTGAAGTTCTACAAATAATGGTGGTTCTACTGCAAATACGTTTCCGTTATGTGAGCAGATTTTAACCATTTCATTTTCTTTTACAAATTTAAGTGCGTCACCAATTGTATCTTCATTTAATGCGATCTGATCATATGTTTCTACGTCCATGAAGTGATATAATTCACTGTCAGAATATAAATACTGCATATCTTTTCTTTCAATGTGTGCTTTAGGGAATTTTTCAGTTGGTCTGAATGTTTTTTCAACGATTCCTCCACTGATGATATTTTTTAATTTTGTTCTTACGAACGCTGCACCTTTTCCAGGTTTTACGTGTTGAAATTCTAAAATCTGATAAATGTTCCCTTCAATTTCAAGAGTAACACCATTTCTAAAATCTCCTGCTGAAATCATTATAATCCTCCTTAATAGTATGTCTGAGACATATTCCATTTCTTTTTACTGCATATAATTCTATAATAGTTTTTACAGTTTTTCAACCTTTTTTTACTTTTTACGTTCTTTCTTGTAGAAATATAGCACGATTTTCTCTAAATATCGCTTCAAAATAATCTGTATTTCTTCCTTTGGGTGAATTGGTTTCACCAAAATATTTCTTATTCCCGTACGCTTTGCTCCGTATACATCAGTAAAGAGCTGGTCTCCGATAAAGATTGTATTGTCCAAATCCGTCCCCATGATTTCCATCGCTTTTTTATAGTTTTTCGTCGATGGTTTATGTGCATCGTAAATGTAATTCACACCAATTTCTTCATTGAACATTTTCACCCTGCCTTCTTTATTATTTGACAAAAGGCAGCACTGGAAACCAATTTCTTGCAAACGTGCAAACAATTTCTTTGCTCTCTCATCTGCCGGTGCTCCGTGAGGTACCAGCGTATTATCTATATCAAATATAAGCCCCCTATATCCCTCTTTATATAAGTCTTCAAACGGAATAATATATGTGGACGCTTCATAATTATCCGGAAAAAATTTCTTAAACATACCTATATCCTTTTCTCTTTCTTCATTAATTCCATTATCTCTTCCTGCTTTGGTATAGAACAGAGCGCTCCCTTTTTCGTTGTAACCAGCGCTCCCGCGCTATTTGCAAAAGCAAGTATCTCACGAAGTTTCTCCTCCGTGAGTGTTTCCAATCCATATTTTAATACCGCATGTATGACACTTCCGCAAAATGTATCACCAGCTCCGGTTGTATCCACTGCCTGCACATTATATCCTTTTTCTTCCACACACATTCCTTTATAATATGCACGGCTTCCTTCTTTTCCAAGTGTCAGGAAGATAAGCGGTATTTTATATTTCTCCTGCAAAATGCAAATTCCTTCATCATAATCTTCTTTGCCGGAAGCAAACTGCAACTCATTATCCGAAATCTTTAATACATCGCATTGCGAGAAACCGTATTCCATCTGTTCTTTTGCAGATTCTAAAGATTCCCACAGAGGTGGTCGTAAATTGGGATCAAATGTAATCAAAAGCCCATTCTTCTTTGCCAACTCCACCGCTTTTTTTGTGGCATTTCTAACACCGTCATGAGTCATTGAAATCGTGCCAAAATGAATTACTCTCGCCTGCCGGATATACTCCTCAGTAACCTCCTCTTCCACCAGCATCATGTCCGCACCCGGATTTCTGTAAAAAGAAAATTCCCTGTCTCCGTCCGGAAGTGTATGAACAAAAGCAAGTGTTGTGTGTACTTCCCTATCTTCATATAATTTTGAAGTATCTATCCCTGCAGTTTCCAACGTCTTTCTCAACTGTATACCAAAAGCATCTTTTCCCACTTTGCCTAAGAAAGAAGTTTTTCTCCCTAATTTATTCAACATGGCAAGCACATTGCATGGCGCACCTCCCGGACACGCCTCAAACATGCTGTTTCCCCTCTCATTTTCTCCATTCATTGTAAAATCAATAAGCAATTCACCCAAAGCAATTACATCATATGTTTTCATTGTTTCACCTTCTCTTTGCCCTTTTTCCTAACGCAAGGCGTTTCCAACGTCCTTCTTAAACTGCTCCCACGCCTTTTCATCTTCAACAAAATATTTCGGACAAATCTTTCCCGTAATATCATAATGACGAATCACATCATTTTCTGTTAAGTCAAATTTTTTACATAACCACGCAGTTAATTGTACCATAGATTTATACGTTTGCCGAGTATATTTTCCATCAGCCTCTTTATGGCATGTTTCAATGGAAACCGTATCCTCATTGCGTGTGTTTGAAGCATAGGCTTCCTCCCACGTAGGGACACACTGCACAATTCCCCCATCTATTCCCACAACAAAATGACTGCTTGCTTTTGTCTGGTGACTGTCCTTTAACCCTTCAAAATAGTTCCTGTTCTGCATCGCAGTCGAACCGGGATTTGCCGTATAATGAATCACAATCCCTGTTATTCTTTTCGTGTTTGTCCCAGGTCTTGAATATGGATTTTTCGTCAGTAACTGTACGTCTATATCCGGCTTACTCTTATCGATATCCGCTCCGCTTTCTTCCATATATTTCGCTTCACTGCTGAATACACCAAAATGAAATATTTTCATCACACTTAATCCGATCAGTATAACGGACATAAGCAAAATTCCCATTCTTGTGTATAACTGCAATATCCTTTTTCTTCTGCGTTTTGTCATTCGTTTCTTTTTCATCTTTTTGTAACCCCGTTTGCTTTTACTAACTGAAATTCTAACATACTTTTATCCGCTTTTTGTAAAAACTTACTTACAAATTTCTTAAGATTATTCCGAGATTTTCTCCGCACAGCATAAAGAAATGGAACGTATCACGTACGCTCCATTCCCTTTTGTTCTTCTTTTATTCGTCTACACTATAGTTTGGTGCTTCTTTTGTAATGTGAATATCATGTGGGTGACTTTCTTTCAAAGATGCCGCTGAAATTTTAACGAATTTTCCCGTCTCTTTTAACGTATCAACCGTAGGTGCTCCGCAGTATCCCATACCTGCACGAAGTCCGCCCATCAACTGGAATACAGTATCTTCAACCGTTCCTTTATAAGCAACACGTCCTTCAACACCTTCCGGAACTAATTTCTTCGCATCTGCCTGGAAATAACGGTCTTTACTTCCGTTTTCCATTGCTGAGATAGAACCCATTCCGCGATATACTTTATATTTTCTTCCCTGGAATAATTCAAATGTTCCCGGGCTTTCATCACAACCTGCAAAGATACTTCCCATCATACATACGTTAGCACCTGCTGCGATTGCTTTTGTCATATCTCCTGAATATTTGATACCACCGTCTGCGATAATTGGAATATTGTATTCTTTTGCCACTTCGTAGCAGTCCATAATTGCAGAAATCTGTGGTACACCGATACCGGCAACAACACGTGTTGTACAGATAGATCCAGGTCCGATACCAACTTTAACAGCATCTACTCCCGCTTCAATCAATGCTCTTGTCGCTTCTCCTGTCGCTACGTTACCTGCAATTACCTGGAGTTCAGGATATTTTTCTTTTACCATTCTCACTGTTTTAAGTACATTTGCCGAATGTCCGTGTGCAGAATCCATAACAACAACGTCTACCTGTGCTTTCACAAGCGCATCTACACGTTCCAGACAGTTTGCAGTGATTCCTACTGCCGCACCGCATAACAAACGTCCTTTTGAATCTTTTGCTGACAATGGATATTTGATCTGTTTTTCAATATCTTTAATTGTAATTAATCCTTTTAAATTAAAATCTTTATCTACAATCGGAAGTTTTTCTTTTCGAGCTTTCGCCAAAATCTGTTTCGCTTCTTCTAAAGTGATTCCTTCCGGTGCAGTAATCAATCCTTCTGAAGTCATAGATTCTTTGATTTTCTTTGTAAAATCTTCTTCAAATTTCAAATCACGGTTTGTAATAATTCCAACTAATTTTTTTCCTTCTGTAATCGGCACACCTGAAATGCGGAATTTAGCCATCAATTCATTAGCATCTGCAAGTGTATGTTCCGGTGATAAATAAAATGGATCTGTGATTACTCCATTTTCTGAACGTTTTACTTTATCTACTTCATCTGCCTGTTCTTCAATTGACATATTCTTATGAATAATACCGATTCCACCCTGTCTTGCCATTGCAATTGCCATGCGGTGTTCTGTAACCGTATCCATTCCTGCACTCATCATTGGTATATTTAACTGAATGCTGTTTGTTAAATTAGTTGTCAAATCCACTTGGTTTGGAATAACCTCTGAATATGCAGGTACTAAAAGTACATCATCAAATGTAATTCCTTCTCCAATAATTTTTCCCATGATTTTCCTTCCTCTCTTTCGTCTCTTGTTACATTGTTACTTTCTGTTCTAAATATTAATAAGTACTACTTATTATATTTCTTTTTTTATAAGGTAGTGTTATATTACATAAAACTTCCTCTTCTGTCAAGACTAAATAATGACTTTTCTCGGTGCAAGTGTTTTGAACCCGTTTAAAATAGTGTCATTCGGCTCAAAAATCACTTTTATCTTTTGTCCTTTTTGAGAAACAATCAACTCGTACGTCTTGCGTCCCTCTGCCATACTGCTATAGTTATACGTCTTCTCTGCCTGTACAAGCCTAAGTTCACTTGAACCTGTTGGCGCAAGAAGTTCCAGTTCTTCCACATTTGCAGAAAAAACTTTCTTTCTCTTTGAACGTGCTATAATCTTGTCCACGTCGAGTTCTCCGTT
The DNA here is from genome assembly GCF_054660755.1 of Faecalimonas hominis. Lineage (NCBI taxonomy): Bacteria > Bacillati > Bacillota > Clostridia > Lachnospirales > Lachnospiraceae > Faecalimonas > Faecalimonas hominis. The sequence continues at coordinate 14,725 of NZ_BAAHSH010000083.1, read as the reverse complement.
TACGAATAAATATTCATATTCTAAATCCATATTTCTAAACAGAAATATGTCTAACGCTATCAATACCATTGTCAGAATAAGGGCAAACGGAGTTTTTAACAAAAGTATGAGCGATACTAACGTAAGAATAATCAGTCCTGCCTTTGCCAACATTACCTTCCCCGTTGTCTTTCGTTTTACCAACTGTTCTGTGTAAAAATCATTCATATCTTTCCTCCATATTATGATGTTCTTATTATTGTATCACATATGAATAAAAAATGTCTACCTCAGACATTTTTTTATCTAAGGTAGACTTATATTTTAAGATGTATTTTTATTCGCTTACATCATTCCCATTCCGCCTGCTCCTGCCGGCATTGGCGGAACATCTTCTTTGATATTTGCAACAACTGATTCTGTTGTCAGTAATGTAGACGCCACACTTGTCGCATTCTGCAATGCACTTCTTGTAACTTTTGCAGGGTCAAGAATTCCTGCTTCAACCATATCCACATACTCTTCATTATAAGCGTCAAATCCAATACCAACCTGACTTTCTTTTACTTTATTGATAATTACCGAACCTTCCAAACCTGCGTTTGCAGAAATATGGAATAACGGTGCTTCCAATGCTTTCAAAATAATATTTGCGCCTGTCTTTTCATCTCCTTCGAGAGTTTCTGCAAGTTTTGCAACTTTCTTAGAAGCGTGAATATACGCAGAACCGCCTCCTGCTACGATTCCTTCTTCCACTGCCGCTCTTGCTGCTGAAAGCGCATCTTCCATACGAAGTTTTGCTTCTTTCATCTCTGTCTCTGTTGCCGCACCTACACGGATAACCGCAACACCGCCTGCAAGTTTTGCAAGTCTTTCCTGTAATTTTTCTTTATCAAACTCAGATGTTGTTTCTTCAATCTGTGCCTTAATCTGTGCCACGCGGGCATTAATTGCATTTTTATCTCCTAATCCGTCCACGATTACCGTATTTTCTTTCTGTACTTTTACGGATTTAGCACGTCCCAACTGTTCTAAAGTTGTCTCTTTTAAATCTAATCCGAGTTCTTCAGAGATAACCTGACCGCCTGTCAAAATAGCAAGGTCTTCTAACATTGCTTTTCTTCTGTCACCGTATCCCGGCGCTTTTACTGCAACAACGTTGAATGTTCCACGCAGTTTATTTACGATCAATGTTGTGAGCGCTTCGCCTTCAATATCTTCTGCAACAATTAACAGTCTTGCTCCTGACTGAACAATCTGCTCTAATAACGGAAGAAGTTCCTGAATATTAGAAATCTTCTTATCCGTAATTAAGATATATGGATCTTCTAAGTTTGCTTCCATTTTCTCCATATCTGTTGCCATATATGCTGAAATGTAACCTCTGTCAAACTGCATACCTTCCACAAGATCTAATTCTGTCTTCATTGTTTTAGATTCTTCGATTGTGATAACACCATCGTTGGAAACTTTTTCCATCGCATCTGCCACCATAGCGCCTACTTCCGTATCCCCTGCTGAGATTGATGCTACATTTGCAATTCTGTCTTTGCTTTCTACTTTGCTGCTCATAGATGCGATTGCCTCCACGGCAGTTTCCGTCGCTTTTTTCATTCCTTTTCTAAGAACAATCGGGTTTGCTCCTGCTGCAAGATTTTTGATTCCTTCATGAACCATTGCCTGTGCAAGAACTGTGGCTGTTGTTGTTCCGTCGCCTGCTACATCATTTGTTTTTGCCGCAACTTCTTTAATCAACTGTGCTCCCATGTTTTCAAAAGCGTCTTCTAACTCAATTTCTTTTGCGATTGTCACACCGTCATTTGTAATCAATGGTGCTCCGAAAGATTTATCAAGCACAACATTTCTTCCTTTTGGTCCTAATGTTACTCTTACTGTATTTGCTAACTGATTTACTCCTGATTCTAATGCCGCTCTCGCTTCTGCTCCGTATTTAATTTCCTTTGCCATTTCTATCAACCTCCTAAGAAATATTCAATACTATTTAATTACCGCTAAAATATCATTCTGTCTTACTACGATATATTCTTCATCATCTAATTCCACTTCTGTTCCTGAATATTTGGAATAGATTACTTTATCTCCTACTGCAACCTGCATAACCACTTCTTTACCATCAACGTTTCCGCCCGGTCCTACCGCAACAACTTCTGCCTGTTGTGGTTTTTCCTTTGTCTGTCCCGGTAAAACGATACCTGATTTTGTTGTCTCCTCTGCTATTAACTGTTTTAATACAACTCTGTCTCCTAATGGTACTAATTTCATGTCAATTCCTCCTTGAATACTAATTTCATGTTATTAGCACTCAGTTAAAGCGAGTGCTAAATCGCTCTAGTAATAAAATATCACTCTGTTTCTTCTTTGTCAACATACTTTATATTTATTTTATAAAATCCCTTTTCCACCTGAAAACGCACAATCTTCTCATCTTGATTTACATATCTTTCCACAATGCGTCCCTCACATTTTATTCCCACACTGCCTCGATAAATAATACATTCATAGATTCCATCTAACGATATGTCCATAAGATTTTCATCTCTCAAAAGCAAATATATGCTCTCTTCTTTTTTCTCATACCTGATTACATCACAATCATAAAATTTTTCATCTAAAGTCCCATTTGCCAGAAGACTCTTTTTCATTTTAATTTTCGCCTTTGATATTTCCATATTTAAGTTCCTTTCTTTCCATGTATGAAACAAGGGTATCAGTTTTCCCTCCTGATACCCTCATCTCTTTTTATCTGCTTCTGTTTTTTCTAATTCTGTCTAACTCTTCAAATACATAGTCATTAATAACTTTGATGTAAGTTCCCTTCATTCCTGATGAGCGGGATTCAATAACCCCGGCACTTTCAAATTTTCTCAAAGCATTTACAATTACACTTCTTGTAATTCCCACACGGTCTGCAATTTTACTCGCAACCAAAATACCTTCCGTGCCTTCTAACTCATCAAAAATATGAACGATTGCTTCCAACTCTGAAAATGATAATGTGCTGATTGCTGATTTTACAATCTGCTCTTTTCTTGTTTCTGCTGCACTCTCTTCATTTACCGAACGAAGCATCTCCAGCCCTACAACCGTAGTTCCGTATTCACTTAAAATAATATCATCAATCTCATACAAGGCATCTTTCTTGTACATAAATAATGTACCAAGTCTTTCACCTGCAGTATTAATCGGTGTTATCATTGCCTGATATCCTTTTACCACTTCAGGTGTAAATCCTAAAGTCTGCAAATTTACATTTTCTTTCGTGGATAAAATATTTAATAATCTGTCATTTAAAAGTGTATCAATATAAGCACCGATTTCCTCCTGCACAAGTTCATTGATAGGTTCTACTTTATCGCACTCACTGACACCTAAAACTTTTCCTTTTTTACTGATTACCAATACCGTGGAATCCAAAATTTCCGTCAACACTTCACAAATATCGTTAAATACTACCTTACTGGAATCATTGTTATGAAGCAGTTTATTAATTTTTCTTGTCTTGTCTAATAATTGAACACTCATTTTTCTTTCCTCCATATGTTTTCCTTATTATCAACCGGTTCCTATGCTTTAGCATACAAACTTCCAAACATTCTATTACTTCTTCATATTATCATACAATTCCATTTTTTTCAACAAATTTTCGCATTCAACTATTTACTTTTATTTTTTATCTGTGATATACCCGCATTCCTTATCTCCACATAGTAATTTATTACCTTTTTCAACCATATATCTATTACATTTTGGACATTTTTCTTTGGAAGGTTTCTGCCATGACATAAAATCACAATCCGGATTATCCTCACAGCCATAGTATTTTCTTCCTTTTTTGGTCTTTCTAAGCACAATATCCTTTCCGCATTTTGGACAAGGCACACCTATCTTTTCCAAATATGGTTTTGTATTTCGACATTCAGGAAATCCCGGACATGCCAGAAAGCGTCCGTGTGGACCATATTTGATAACCATATTTCTTCCACACTCCTCACAGATTACATCTGTAACTTCGTCTTCTATCTTAACGCTCTCCAGTTCTTTCTCTGCCTTTTCCACCGCTTCTTCCAAATCCGGATAGAAGTTTCTGATAACAGATTTCCATTCAACCGCACCTTCTTCCACTCTGTCGAGAAGTCCTTCCATATTTGCGGTAAAATTCACATCGACAATACTTGGGAAAGATGTTTTCATCATATTGTTGACAACTTCACCGATTTCCGTCAAATACAGATTTTTCTGTTCCTTAGACACATAGCGGCGCGCAATAATTGTGGAAATTGTCGGAGCATACGTACTCGGACGTCCAATTCCAAGTTCTTCCAAAATTTTTACAAGCGAAGCCTCTGTGTAATGCGCAGGCGGCTGTGTGAAATGCTGTTTCGTCTCAATATCCTCTTTTGTCAACTTCGTATCTGTCGTAATGCTTTTTACGAGAACATTGTTTTCTGCTTTCTCCTCATCTGATTCAATATAAACAGATCTAAAACCTTCAAATACAATCTTTGATGCCGACACATGAAATCTATATTCACCTGCCCCAATACTTACGGAAGTTGTCTCGTATTTTGCAGGTTTCATTCTGCTCGCCACAAATCTTTTCCAAATCAACTGATACAGACGGAACTGTTCCCTTGTCAGGGATTCTTTCAGAGATACCGGTGTTCTCGTAACATCTGTAGGACGGATAGCCTCGTGTGCATCTTGGATTTTCTTTCCCGTCTCTTTCTTAGGTTCTGTCTCCGACACGAACCCGTCCCCATATATATCTTTTATATATTCTCTCACACTGCTTTCCGCCTCATCGGAAACTCTTGTTGAGTCTGTACGGAGATATGTGATAATACCGACTGTTCCCTGTCCTTTTATATCTATTCCTTCATATAGTTGCTGCGCAATTCGCATTGTTTTCTGTGTCGCAAAATTCAATGCTTTCGACGCTTCCTGCTGCAGTGTACTTGTCGTAAATGGCAGCGGCGCTTTTTTCAAACGTTCACTTTTCTTTACTTCAGTCACTTTATATTCTTCATTTTCTATCTGTCCTAAAATATTATCCAACTCTTCTTTCGAGCGAATCGTCATTTTTTGTTTTTCCGTACCGTAAAACTTCGCTACAAGAGGTTTCTTTTCCCCTTCAACTTTCAGCACTGTGTCGATCGTCCAATATTCTTCCGGAATAAACGCATCAATCTCTTCTTCTCTATCTGCGATAATTCGAAGTGCCACAGACTGCACTCGTCCTGCACTTAACCCTCTTTTTACCTTTGCCCAAAGAAGAGGACTGATTCTGTAACCTACAATTCTGTCCAATGCCCTTCTAGCCTGCTGTGAGTCCACAAGATCCATATTGATTTCTCGCGCTTCTTTTATCGCTGATTTAACAGCATTTTTCGTAATTTCGTTAAAACTGATTCGGTACACTTTCTTACCTTCCAATTTCAGCGCCACGTACAAATGCCACGCAATCGCTTCTCCTTCGCGGTCGGGGTCAGTTGCAAGATACACTTTATCCGCTTTTTTTACTTCCTTTCGTAAATTGGCAAGAATCTCCCCTTTTCCTCTGATTGTAATATATTTCGGTTCAAAGTCATTCTCTACGTCAATTCCAAACTGACTTTTTGGAAAATCCCTTACATGACCGTTTGACGCCATTACCACATAACTGCTTCCCAAAAACTTCTTTATTGTTTTTACTTTTGCCGGTGATTCTACAATCACAAGATTTCGTGCCATAATTATATTCCTCCAAAATCAATTAGTTCTCAGCCTAATTGCTTTTCACATAATAATTTTTTGATATTTCTCTTATATATCCCTGCATTTCTAAAGATACCAGTTGATTTATCAACTGTGGAATCTCCATTTTCGTTTCCATCATTAATTGATTTACGTTTTTCGGATACAAATCAAGGCAACTATACACCATATTTTCTTCTGTTTCAAGACTTATTTTACTTTTTAACTTCTTTTTCACATCTTCCTTTGTCGAAATACGAAGTTCATCTAACAGATCCTGAGGGGATAAAAGTATGCCCTCTCCCTGCCTGATCAGCATATTACACCCCTTACTCAGTTCACTATTTACAGGCCCCGGAAGTGCATATACTTCTTTTCCCATCTCCAGCGCCATATCCGCCGTAATTAAAGAACCACTCTTTTCTTTTGCTTCTATCACAATAACTATATCCGCCAATGCGCTGATAATTCTGTTTCTCGCCGGAAAATTTCTCGAAAGAGGAGCCGTTCCCAGCGGCTGTTCCGAAAGAATTCCTCCCTTTTCCTGTAAATCCTCATACAAACCAATATTTTCTCGCGGATAACACACATCTACTCCTGAGCCAAGCACCCCGTAGGAGCAGCCACCCACATTCAGCGCTCCTCTTTGCCCTGCTCCGTCTACTCCTCGTGCCAATCCGCTTATAATTTCTATTCCCTGTTCTGCCAGTCTCTCAGCAAATCGGATTGCCATGCTCTCCCCATACGGACTGCATTTTCTTGCACCTACAATCGCAACTTTTAGCGTATCTTTCCTTATCATTTTTCCTTTCAGATAAATGGCATATGGCGGGTTATCCAAATTTTTTAACATGTCAGGATACTCTTCATGAAAAAATGGAAGAAAGTGAATCTTCTTTTCTTTAAGCAGGTTATACTGTTCATCTACTTTCCATTCCTCTATACTTTTTCGTATATATGTACTTGCTTCTTCCTCCACGTAATTTTTCCGTTCATCTTCTTTCATATGATAAAACGCTTCTACAGACTGTATCTTTTCTCTTATCTGCCTTTTATTTCTCCCCGTCAATCCTTTTATATTTGCAAACCAGTATTCATATTTTTCTTCCCGTTCCATTTTTATCTCCTCTTATCAAACATTCGATATCCGACCGCTTCACGCAGATGAGAAAGTTGTATTTTCTCTTCTTCTGCCAAATCCGCTATTGTTCTTGCTACTTTTAATACTTTATGGTATGTTCTTGCCGTTAATTCCATCTGCTCAAATATCTGTCCCATAAATTTCTTTTCTTTTTGTCCGAGTTTACAGTATGTTTCCACCTCCGTGGACGATAACTCCGCATTTGTTTTCGTCTTACCATAACGCTTATACTGCCTGCCCCGCGCTTCACATACTCTTCCCCGAATCACTTCCGAAGTTTCCTCTTCTCTGTCCCCCTCCAAATCATCATACTGTATTTTTGACACCTCTATAGATAAGTCAAACCTGTCTAAAAAAGGCTGACTGAGGTGGTTATAATATTGCTGAATCTGGCCGGGTGTGCATGTGCATTTGTTTAAATCAGGATAGTTTCCGCACGGACACGGATTACATGAACCGACAAGCATAAAATTGCTTGGAAAAACATATACTCCCGATTTCCTCGAAAGCCGGATTACCCTGTCTTCCATCGGCTGCCTGAGTGCATCTAAAACTGATTTTTGAAATTGTGATAACTCATCTAAAAACAGAACCCCGTGATTCGCCATACTGATTTCTCCCGGCATGGCAATATTTCCTCCGCCAATCAGCGATGTTTTTGTCGATGTATGATGAGGTGAACGAAATGGTCTTTCTCTGATAATCGGGTGATTTTCGTCAATCATTCCGAGAATACTGTAAACCTTTGTCACCTCTATACATTCTTCCTCTGTCATCGGGGGACAGATGGTGGGAATTCTGCTTGCAATCATTGTCTTTCCAATGCCCGCCGAACCGATAAATAAAATATTATGGTTGCCTGCAACCGCTATTTCGGTTGCTCTTTTCAGCATTGCCTGCCCCCGCACTTCCGAAAAATCTCCCTCTCTTGTTTCTTCTTTTGCAAGTAACTGCTTTTTCTCCGGAATAAGTTTAATATTCCCGTTAAGATAATCGGCTGCTTCTTTCAGGGTACTGACACCGTACACTTCTATTCCTTCTATAATACTACCTTCTAATCCATTCCCCTTCGGCACAATACACGCCTTATATCCCTGCTGTTTTGCTTCTATTATAATGGGTAAAACTCCGGCTATTTTCTGCACTTTACCGTCCAATCCCAATTCGCCTATAAATAATGTCTGCTGCAGTTTTTTATGGGGAATATAGCCTAGAGATGACAAAATAGATATGGCAATAGGCAGGTCAAAGGCTGAGCCTCTCTTTCTTACGTCTGCCGGCGATAAATTAATCACTATCTTTTTCGACGGTAATAGAAAACCTGAATTACGAATGGCTGTTCTTACCCGCTCTCCAGCCTCCTTTACCTCTGACGATAAATAACCTACCATATGAAACAACGGCAGCCCATTGCTTACGTCCGCTTCTACATGAATGCACTTTACTTCAAGTCCATGTATAGCCGCAGACAACACTGTACTATACATTACATCTTCTCCTTTCATTCTATTGTCTAAATCATTGAAAATTTGGCTGAAACGCCTGATAATTAAGAAAACGATTGTTTTCTGACTGCATTTATGATACCACATTTTTTACTTATATATAACAGAAAGTTTCCCAACCACATTGTCTTGGGAAACTTTCTGTTTCTATTTTAGAAATGATGTATTGATTTCTTTATTTTCTAATTTCAGCATTCCTGACTGATAAGAGAAAACGCACTTACTCGTACATTTCCCACGGTCTGTTTTATTTATATGGAAAAAGTAAAATACTTTTTCTTTATATTGATATTCATATTCCGATTCCACCGTCACTTCAATCAAATCTGCATTTTCCTCCGACGGTTTTACCTTTATCTGATTGTTTTTCAGTTGGAGATAACGAAATTCTTTATCTCCCGTCACATTTCCCGTTGCCTTTTCATATTCTTTCCTGATTTCTCCCTGTGCCTGCTGCGCTGCCTTCTCCAAAACATCTTTTCCATATTGCATCGTCACCTGCACCGGTTTATCCTTTTCAAACCGGACTAAATCTTCGTATTTTTCCATGTTTTCTTTTTCCAGCGCAATGTAGTGTACACCTCTGAACAGATTGGGAATTTCATAGAAATCAATGTTTTCTTCCGTCTTGACCTGATAAGAGGAATCCAAAGGAATTTTATCCAGATAAACTTTCGTGTCTTTAGGCACTTCAAGACGTACCACTTCCTCCACAAACTGCTGATTCCCGTCCACATACCATTCACCATTTCGCCGTATCATAGGAACAATCATTTTTTTATCTTCCTTGCGGTCGCGATAGGAAACCTCAAATTGACGATAATCATTGTTCCCTTTTCCAATCTCCCGCACATCACCTATTCGAGTCTGAAGCGTTCTCGCTTCATCATTTAACTCCTGCGCGGAAATAAACATTTGCTTATTTAAAAATGTATTATCATCTTTTTTAAAATACAGATAATCGTATACTTCATTCCAGTTTCCCTGCAGAACATCTCTCATATATTCCTTAGCAATTCTCTTCGTATTATTCAATCCAAAGTAAGTCCCCAAAACAACGCAAAGCAATATAAATACGCCAATAAATTCTGCTATAATGAGTTTTTTCCCATTTATTTTTGTTTTCTTAGATTCCTCCTCCAGTTTCTCGAAAATATCTTCGTCCTCATTCCACTCTTCGTACATCTCTTCACCTCTATTCCTCTGTTTCCGTTGTTTCCGTTTCTCCCATTGTTTCCATAGACTGAATCAACTGAACATTTGCCTTCTCTGTTTCACTTAAGATAGAATCGTAATATGCGTCAAATTCAGCCGCCTCCATCGTTCCACTGTACCAACTTTTACTTTCAAAATACATTTGCATTTTTTCATCTTCAAATTTTCTTCCGTGTCTGGCAAGAATCTCATTTCTTGCAATCTGAAGTTCCTCCGCCGTTAAAAGTGTCAGTTCTTCCATCGTCAATGCACGGGCATAACTATCCTCAATAATGTAATCTCTCGTCTGTTCCGTCTCCTGTACTTCTGCCACATCTTTCGTCCCAATGGTAATGTCTGCCCCCTCTTTCTCCACAACCGTGTCTTTGGCAGATTCCATGTTTTTTCGATCTATCTTTTTCGCTTCCTCCTGCGTGAGAATGGGCTTCTCATTTTTGCTCTCTTTCTTTTGATTTATCAATAAAACGCCTTCCGTCACCAGCAAAATACAAATGCTCGCTGCCAGTATCAACTCTATCATTCGTGTTTTTTTACTCTTCTTTTCTTTCGTCATGGTATCCCCCTGCTTTCTTACTTCTTTTCTAATATACCATTATTTTACGTTTCACACCACTATTTTCTTTTTGGAAAGGCACAAACACTCTTATTTCGCATAAACTATAATAAAAATATGCTTAGAGGTGCCATTCTTGAAAACATTTCCTGAACCATTGACCGCATCTGAAGAACGTTATTATCTACAAAAATATACAGAGGGCGACCTTGAAGCGAAACATATCTTAATCGAACGAAATCTTCGTCTTGTCGCTCATATCGTAAAAAAATATCAGCATTTGGACGAAGATCCTGAAGATTTGTTATCTATCGGCACGATAGGGCTGATAAAAGCCGTTTCCACCTTTAACCTGGAAAAAGGTAATCGCCTTGCCACATATGCTGCAAGGTGTATCGAAAAAGCGACCCCACCGCTTTGGCTTCACTTGTGAAAAAAGAGGTAAAAGACACACCTTTTTCTTCATGGAGCGTCTATCGCCAGTTTTCCAAACAACTTTCACTGCTTTATAAAGAAGAATATGGCAGGCTGACTTATAAAATCCAATATATCCTCACCTTTCCTTTCAAAATCCCCTCATGGCTTCCCGCACATGAAAAATATCTTCTTGTATATTCTTCTCCTGATTGTTTAGAGAAAACCTCTCAAAAGATACGGTATTTCCGACATAAAAACTGTATGTACGCAAAAGACGTAGCAAAATATCTCGGTATGGACAGAACAAATTACGGTCACTACGAAGAAGTTGCCTATGAATACTGCCCACTTGCTATATTAGAAAAACTTGCTACACTCTACAACATACCCGTTACCGACCTTATGGACAACTATCATCTTTTTCTCTACAACGGACAAGGAAACAGGGTACTGCAATATCGAAAAAATCTACATTTAACTCAACAGGAAATGGCAGACAAGTTAGGAGTCAATCGGACAACCATTCGGCTTTGGGAAAAAGAATTTCACCGCATGACAAGACCGACTTATGAGGCTCTCTTTATCCAAAAAATTCTCGAATGAGTTTCTTCTATAATAAGGCTTGGTTATTAGCGGTACTTCGGGAGAAAGTTTCTGCTTGTCCTCTCCTTGCTTTTTCTTGTCTTTCCAAAGGGGGCTTAGAAAAAAGTTCTCAAAGGCTCCTAAGTGGCTATTACAGTCTGTCAGAGGTAAAAAAGAAGTTTCTTCCCTGTGGAAAAGGCAGACACGTTCCTGTGACTGCCCCTTTCCCTATTTTATCATCTTCTCAACGCCCTCTATGATTGCAACTTTTTCTTCCGTTGACAAATCAAGTCTGTTAAGGTAGGAATATATAAATTCCCCATGTAGTGTAGCAATCTGCTCACCTAAGGTATTGAGATTCTGATTATCCTCCGGATAATGTACAATAATCTCCATACGCCTACCTCTCTTACATATTCTTTTTATCTTATGACTGAAGTTCAATTATCTTGACTGTTCTTTTTCTAGTTCTACATCTTTCATAATTTTTTCTAATTCTTCCAACATTTTCTGAAAGTAAAATGTACGTCTTGGATTCATAAATCCCGTTTCTTCTAATGTTGTCCATAGTTCATTCACTTTTGTAGATACTGACGTAACGTCCTTTTTCACTTCCTCATAACTGAGTATTCTTAATTGTAATATCTCCATACTGAAATTCTCCTCTCTGGCAAGTCTTACAATTTAAGAATCAAAGTCACGATTTACTTATTCGTTGTACGGATGAACCTTATCATTGTAAGTGATACGACCAATTCGATTCACCTCGTGGTCTGTATCACACATTCTTATGGAATATCCCTGCTCAAAGCATGGTTTTCTGTTCCCTACAATTTCTTTTAGTTCTTCATCATCTATATGTAAGAGAGTCGGCTTTGCTAATCCTTTTGAAGAAGTATAAATCTTAGCATGGAGAGGATAGTATTCTAAGCGTGAAGATTTTTTCTTTTTATCTTTGGAAATATTTTCTCCCAACAAATTGCAAAAGTACAAGCCTATATCATTATGATTTCTAAAGTCTGAAATTGTGATATAACCATTTCCCCATATTTTCTCGACTTCATTCTTTAATAATTTTAATCTCTGAACGGAATCCTTTTTCACTAACACATGAATATGCCATGTTCCTTTTTGATGTGGCTCAAATACTGCAATATACTCCATTTCTCCATAGCGATATAGAAATCGTTTCCAAAATTTCTTGAAGTCATTTTTACATTTCGCCATATCGTCTGTCGGCTCTGCATAAGTAAGGGTAATATGTCTTTCCCAATCCTCTCCCTTAAAATTCATGTTAATGTACTGTCTGAGATAGGAGAATTTCTTATTCATGCTCTTTCTTCGGTTACTGTCAATCATTTCTTGTGACTTTTCTACATGAGCATATTCCTTTATCTCCCCTGTACTTTTCACAACATAATGGTCTTTGTCAATCTTTTCGATGTCTGAAAATCCTTTGGTGTTTCGTTTTCTTGTTACTGTCACATCAATAATGTCATTGGTAATACATACCGTAACATTATCCGCCGAAGTTATCTTAACCTTGTCTACCTTTCTTACATATGTATTACTGCTATTGTTTATTTTTTCGGTCATAGCATAACCCTCCTTTAATTTGGTACAGAACCTTGTCTGTTCCTCTCTAACTCGTAAATGGAGCGGTTACGCCTCCTCAAAAATTTATTGTTTACAATTTGTTCATATTTTCGTCTGTTGTTTTCCTAATAATCAAGTCTTTTTCTTACAAAAGAAAAGAGAGATCTCATTTCTGAAATCTCCCTTATACATAGATCTTTATAAACTTATCAAACTGATGTATTCCTTTATTCTTTCCCTGATTCAAAAAGAATTTGTCCGGCATGTACTTTTATCACATATTTATTATTACTACTTACAAAATCATAGCCTTCCGTAGAAGACTGTGAATGGAATGATTCTTCTATTACATTTGAAATTATGTTTCTCATTTCATCTGTAATTCCAAAATCCGAATAAAATACCTGCATACTTTTTACCATAGCATCAAGATAATAATTTGCCAATTCTTCTTCGCTGTTAAAGTAGTTTAACCAATCTTTTATATCTACATGATTCCACATATCTCCTACTTCTAATATCATACGTGGACTTCCATTTATCACCGTATCATCTTGTTTTGTATCATATCCAACTCTTAGTTCAGGCATAATCTCAAAACCATGTGAATCTCTGCCATTATTTCCATACGGACTACTGACAATTTTTCTGATTTTTTCATAATAATCTGCATAAACCATATCAGAATCATTCAATTCTGGAATAACTAAATTATCATAATCAACCCATTCAACTTGATTCCATTTTAGTCCTGTGTCAAGAGATTCTAATTTGGTATATGTAGAAACAACGTATGTTCCTCTTTCTGCTTCACCTAATTGTAATGTTTCTTCTCCTACACCATAATATCCACTGTTATAATTATTTATCTGTACTGTCCATTCGTCTAGTTGTTCACTAAAAGCATTATACTTTTCCAAAAACTTCTTATCAGAATCCTCATACACATGTTTTCCTAAATATACGTCTTCTGTTAACTTTTGGGATTCTTGCGCTATCTTCTTAATAATTTGGAATACTTCTTCTGCTTTTTCTCTTGATAATCTTCCTTGTTCCAAAAAACCTTGTTCTACATTTTCATATTTTGTATTTTCAATCAAAGCAGTATTATAGAAGAACTTTTCCATTTCTTCTGTATTTGCAAAAAATGCCTCTGGTGTATCAAAAACAGATAAGTTCTGAAAAGCCGTCAAAAATCCTTGAAAATCTATTGTTTCTGCGTCTTTCTCTCCCTTTTCAAGAATCTCTTTCAGTTTCTTTTTCTTCCCACTATTTTCTTCTTTTTTATCCTCTTTCACAATTTGATTTGAGTCTTTCTGCACTTTTTCCTGCTTATTTCCGCAGGCACCCATACTTATACTCATGCAAATAAGTAATAGAATGATATTTATTCTTTTTCTCATTACTTTTCTCTCCAATCTTATAATAAATTCATAATCTGCCTTATTACATTCTCATTCATTTCTTGATAAATGGTTCTTGTATCTCCGTCATGTTCATTTTCTTTTTGGATTTTTCTAGGAGTATCACTAAAATCTTCTATCCACCGAACTTTTATTCCTTTTGCATTATACAATTCAGGAATCGTTCGTATTTGATTATCTACCACCACACCAATCGCTTTTACTTTTAAATCTTGAGTTGGCATAAATCGTGTCTTTATAAATATAAAATCACCTATTTCAATAGAACGAAACAACTCATAGTATTTTGGCTTTTCTTCTTCTTTAAAACCAATTACCACAGCATTTTCTTTTAAACACTCCTTTGTAATGTCCCCTTCTTTCTCTGGAAAATATGCACCAATTCCCCACACTTTCATATAACTTCCTCCTTCTATAAAACTCTTTTCTTTTTATTTTAGGTCAAATACACCCTAATAGTAAATAGGTCATACTGCCATAATTAAACTAATTGATAACATTTTAGAAAAAGAGGGTGATTTTTATTTCTCGATTAAAAGATTTACTGGTCCTATGTCAA
>NZ_BAAHSH010000082.1:0-2437 GCF_054660755.1 Faecalimonas hominis | reverse complement strand
AGAAGATCTTTCAGAGCATCCTGGATATCTTCTGCTGATCGGATATCGTATTCTTCCAAGAGTTGGTGAATAATGTTACGTTTTCCTTCTGTCATTTGTACTCTGTGTACAGGTTTCTTTTCTCTTGCCATAATAAAAGGCCTCCTTATGATAAAATATTTTACCATAGAAGACCTTCTAAAACATTATTTACAGAAAAAGTTTCATACTCTCGAAATTCAAAGCACCCTTTTCCGGAAAAATAGTGCATATCTTTCCGGAGCAGAGTGCAGTCATTTAATTAGTATTCATCTGGAATAGTTATCCCATGCTCTATAAGAAGTGCCTGTAAACGGTCAATGTATTCTCTTAGATGCTGGATTTCTATCCAATTACCATGACACAGTTCATCGGCTTCTTCTAATTCGTGGCGGGTTATTTCATAATCCGTAAACTTAACGCATTTATGGTCTTTGCTGAAAGCACAATAATCAGTCATTGGCAGCTCCTTTCCGGGAAGCATGAATGCCATGACGTTCCCTCATGGATATGCGGCCATCAAGCATCACCTCATAGGAATTATGAATGATCCGGTCGATGATTGCTTCGCAAATAGTGGCATCACAGTCATTTCCGATGCGGCTGTACCAGCCTTTCGGTTCAAACTGTGTGCAGAAGATTACAGAGCCTTTCACACTACGGGCCTCAGTGATTTCAAGAAGTTCCCGTGTCTGTTCCGTGGATACGGGGCTTAACAAGAATTCATCCAGAATTAAAAGATCAATCTTCTGATATGCTTTAATTACTTTTTTCAGCGTGCCGTCCCCATGTGCAACAGCCAGCTCATTCAATAGATCAGGCAGGCGCACATAACGTACTTTGATAAAGTTCCTGCAGGCTGCGATTCCAAGCGCACATGCGATATATGTTTTTCCATTCCCAGATGCTCCTTTTAGAATGATATGGTGGTCATCAGATATATACCGGCAGGTGGAGAATTCCAGCATCTGTCCTTTATCCAGATTTCGGTCAGGATGATACTCGATATCTTCCATACACGCATTGGGATAACGGAATTCAGCACTGCGGATAAGTTTTTGCAGCTTTGTGCTTTTTCGCTTATCCCATTCTTTATCAACCAGCATACCGAACCGGTCTTCGAAAGATAATCCCTGATAGGTGTCAGGATCCTTGCACTGGCATTCAAAGGCATCTGACATTGCAGATAATCGCATATCATGCAGCTTGTCTATGGTTGACTGA
This sequence comes from Faecalimonas hominis, assembly GCF_054660755.1. Lineage (NCBI taxonomy): Bacteria > Bacillati > Bacillota > Clostridia > Lachnospirales > Lachnospiraceae > Faecalimonas > Faecalimonas hominis. The sequence goes on along the minus strand of NZ_BAAHSH010000082.1, from coordinate 1,195 downwards.
CGAATCATAAACGGTCACCTCCTTCGTAATAGGAGGCACCTCTGGTGATGCCATACTTGGAACTCTCTTTATTGGCAGCATTGGAAACAACCTTTGCTACTGCCACTTTATCCTGACCATTTTTCAAAATGGTACTGATATTTTTTAAACTTGGGCTTGGTGTGTAACTAAGTGCCTTGATACAGGCGTTTTCCAAACGTTGCGTACCATAGCGGTCAGCAAGCTTCATCAGCGATGCACAGGATTTATATCCCTGTTGCTCTACCTTATGCATGTATAAAAAATGTTTTACTACAATAAGGGTGGAATGGCCAACACTCTTTCCCCAGTTCAGAAAACTGTCTGTGTTGTATTCCAAAAATTTTCTGTGGTTTTCAGGCATATGCTCCGGTACATAAATCGGTTCCGGAGAGTAAGACCTGCGCACATGCGATGCTATACGGTTGCTATGGTAAAAAACTTCAATACTGTTTTCCGTAGCGCGGATATCGACCTTCTTGCCAATAAATTCATACGGAACAGAATACTTGCAATCTCCGATTTTTATGAGATAATCAGGTTGTATGGTGGCAGTTGACCAGACAGCCGTTTCATACGGGGAAGCAGGTAATGGCATGAGGAAGTCCTTTTCTTCTTCAAGAAATGCAGATAACCGGCTTCCTTTCTTTTTCTGGAAAGGCTTTGCATTGAATTCCTCAAGATTTTCATGGATGGCTTTATTGAGTTCTTCAAAAGTGAAGAACTTCCGGTTCCTTAGTGCTGCAAGAATCCATGTTTCAAGAACTTTTACAGTGCCTTCCGCATTCGGTTTATCCTTCGGTTTTACCGGTCGGGCAGGAATAATTGCAGTTCCATAGTACTCTGCCATTTCGTGGTAGGAACGGTTAAGTACAAGCTCTGCCCGTGTGTTTTTAATCACACCTGTTTTAAGATTATCTGGTACAAGAATACGTGTTACACCACCAAAGAATGAATACGCATGGATATGAGCTTCTATCCAGTGGTTGGATTTCATATCTGGGAATGCTTCTGCATATCCATACAAACTGCATGGAAGAACAGCAACAAATATATATGCAGGTATATCGTAGCAACTGGCAGCATCATAAACTTTAAGCGTATCGCCTACCCAGTCTACTTCCATTGTTTCTCCTGGTTTGCGCTTAATTCTGAGAGTTGCTTTCTTTGATGCAGC
>NZ_BAAHSH010000081.1:0-828 GCF_054660755.1 Faecalimonas hominis | reverse complement strand
AAAAAGATAAGACAGAGAGACAAGAAAAGAGGAAAGAGAAGATAAAGAAAAAGAGAAAAAGAAAAAGCAAGAAAAGGAAAATAAGAAGGAAAGAAAAAAAAAAAAAACGAAGAAAAGAGGAAGAGGAAAAAAGAAAAAAGAAAGAAGAGAAAAAGAAAAGAAAGAAGGAGAAGTGGAAAAAAGAGAAGGAGCAGAGAAAGATAGAAAGGAGAAGAAGAAAGAAAAGGGGAAGGGAAACGGGAAAAAGAATTAAAAAAAAAAGGAAGAAAAAAGGAAAAAGAGAGAAGGGGGGAGAGAAAGAAAAAAAGAAGAGGAGAAGAGAAGGAGAAGAAGAAGAAAGAAAAAGAAAAAAGAAAGAGAGAGAAGGAGAAAGAGGAGAGAAGAGAGAGGAAGAAGGAAAGAAGAAGAAGGAGAGAGGGAGGAAGGAAGAAAAGAGGAGAAGAAAAAAGGGGAAAGAGAAGAAGAAAAAGAAGAGGAAAAAGAGAAAAGAAAAAAGAAAGAAAAAAAGAAAAAGGAGAATAATAGAAAAGAGAAAAGGAAAGAAAAGGAAGAAAAAAAAAAAAAAGAAGGAGAAGGGGAGGAGAATAAAGGGAAAGAAGAAAAAAGTAAGAAAAAGAGAGGGAAAAGAGAGGGAGAAAAGAGAAGGGAAAAAGAAAAAAAAGAGAAAAAAGAGAGGAGGAAAGAAGAGGAGAGAAGGAAGAGAGAAGGAAAGGAAGAAAGAAAAGGAGAAAAAGAAAAGGAAGAAGAAGAAGAAAAGAGAGAGAAAGAAAAAAGAAAGGAGAAAAAGAAAAAAAAGGAAAAAAGAAAAGAGAAAAGAAAGAAAAGGGG
>NZ_BAAHSH010000080.1:0-996 GCF_054660755.1 Faecalimonas hominis | reverse complement strand
GTTTCGTACAGTCCTTATCAGAAAAGACACCATAGGTCGCACCTGCAATAGAGTAATTCCCGTTACCGTCTGTAATGCTGGTATTACTGGAAACCTTTTGCAGTTTCGCATTTCCAACATTTAATTTCGCCCAGAATTGCCCCAATTCCTGCCCCTCGCCAGAGTAGATATAACCGCCACATTCATAGCGTCCTTTATTTTCTTTGACAAAGGCTCTTGCACCAGAGAAAACTTCGTCCTGCGTAGCCTTTGGAATTTCATCATAAGAAGCTCGCACGTTATCACATTGCCAGCCAAGATGTACGCTCAATCTCTGCCAGACTACAAGCTGTCTTAAAAGGTAAGCGTGATTTTTGCTTATTCCGCTGTGACTGTCTGTGTACTGTTTTACACATTCGATAGATAAGGCAACGTCGCTTATCTGGTCGATACTCATGCGTGAGCTTGCGTCAGCTCTGGTCTTGTAACCATTCTTAAAGTCTGTGTTAATGTCAATACAGTAAGCGTCCTCGCTCTCAACGGTTAAATGTCCCTCATTAAAGGTAGAACCAATCGAACCGTCATTCATTACTTTTTCAACGATACCGACACGCTCTTTTGACTCCGTCCAGTATTGCTTGCTTTCTGCATGAACGGGTGTAGTCGGTAAAGCAGTAACGACAGTTGCAAGAGCTAAGAAGCCCGTACACAATCGTTTCAATGTCTTTTTCATAAATCTAATGCTCCTTTCATTCGGGTAATAAAATAGCCGTCCAATAAGAACGGCTGAAAATAGAAAAGGAACGTCATGTTAGGCGTTCCATAGTCTATAAGTTATTCAATTTTTTCTTGTTTCAATACTGATGTGCTGTACCATATCTTTGCATATCTAGGAAAACTTGCGTATCAAGGCTCATTCGTTAGTAGTAAATAAGTAGTAAATTGATGTGTTTATTTCCTTGAAAATGCTGATAGATACTGTGTTTTAGCGGATAATCAGATTTTTATTGTGTTTTT
>NZ_BAAHSH010000079.1:0-9557 GCF_054660755.1 Faecalimonas hominis | reverse complement strand
CTATTTACTCAATTATGGCATTACCGACTAGAATTCGATAATTGTTGGTCTTTTTAAGCGCATTTTCGTTCCACAATCCTTCACTTGTAAGCTTTGTAATCAGCTCTTTAGCTCGTTCACTTTCCTTTGTGTGGATTAGTTCGTAGGCATCCGAAGAAACGATATCTATGTTCCTGTAGCCATCTCCACCATTCGGATAAATCTTGTGAACTCGCATATCATAGACTGTAAGCTGTTTCTTTGTTATCGAGCATTTACCTCTCTGAGCTGACATTCGTGAAATACGATTGTCATTTAATTCAATTGATTCGTGCCTTAGCGGATGTTCTGCTAAATATCTGAAAATAACATCGAGATGCGTAAGTCTTTTGTGAATTAACTGTCTTCCTTCCTCTGTGTAATTACAGGTCTCTTGTTTGAATCCATAGGGAATCTTGAAGGCAACTGCATAAATAGGGTCAATAACAACTTCCCCTACTAGATAACGTCTGCCATGATAATTAGCATATTTTATCTTTTGAAATTCAGACAGTGGTGGTCCTGTTTTGCCATGTGACCGTGTCATGTGTTTTAAGGCTGGTAGTAAGAGATAATAAATCTTCCAAAAATCTTTACTCACTCTTGTGGCTACACAATAATAATTGTGCATCCCCCGAATTGTTGCATTCAGGTTTCGAGCTTTACTCTCATTGCCTTGTGCTTCCCAAATTGCTTTGCGAAGCTTGGCTGTAACCTTTTTCTTTGCTTTGTCCGACATATGCGAAACAATAACATTCTGCTTTGGTCTTTCTTCTAGTTTTAGTTTAAACCCTAGAAATTCTGAATAATGCCTACACAAATTCGTTATCTTACTTTTTTCTGGACTTGTTTCAAGATGCAATCTCTCCTTTAACCACATTTCAACAGCAAGCTTTACTCGTTCAGCATCCTTTTTATTTCTGCAAAAAATTTTAAAATCATCTGCATAACGTACAAGATACATTTCTTTTAGCTTTGTTTTCTTAAGCGCATGAAATTTGTCACCATCCCACCTGTAGGGAAATTTACTTAGAAATGTTTCCCATTGGTTGCTTATCCACCAATCAAGTTCATTTAACACGATATTAGATAGTAGCGGTGACAGGATTCCACCTTGCGGTGTCCCTTTTGTAGGAATTCCTTCACCTTGTATCGGTGCTTTTAGAAGCTTGCTTATTACACAAATCAGCTTTTTGTCATGAATACCAAGTGACCATATTTGCTTCAAAAGCTTAGAATGGTCTACATTGTCAAAGAAACCCTTTATGTCAATATCCACTACATATTCCAACTTCACTGTGAAAGCTAAAAATCGAAATCGGCTTATTGCATGGTGTGTATTACGGTTTGGTCTGAATCCATAGCTATGCTTATGAAACTTAGCTTCGCATATTGGCTCCATTACTTGAAGAATACATTGCTGTATCAAACGGTCTTGAATGGTAGGAATCCCTAAAGGTCTTTCCTTTCCATTGTCTTTGGGAATCATGACACGCCTAACTGGGTGTGGTTTGTAGTTTGCCAATCTATGTTGGACATAGGCTACTAATTCGTCATTTCCCTGTTCCGCTATCTGTTCGATTGTACCCATGTTTGTTCCAGGAGTTCGGCTTCCCTTGTTTCGCTTGATTCGTCTGTATGCCAGTGCAATGTTCTGCGGGCTTACAATTAGTGACATTAGGTCATTAAATATTGCACCTTCTTTACTTTGAGCATATAAGCCATCAAACACATCTTGAATTGCATAGTACTCATTACGCCTTAGTACCTTGTTTTCTCTTTTCTTTGTCGTTTGGTCAGTCATCTCCTTAAACGAAGATTTCTTCTCTTAGTCATACTCGAACCCAAAACACTTTTTACCATATTAAGTTTTAATGAATTAACTTGACTTGGGGCTATCCCTCCACGGCTTATTATCACCGCTTCATAGGTACATTGCCCCTACTTTCACTGACATAAACTGTGTTACCACAGACCGTCTCATTGGAATTGCACTTCCTACTCGTTGTCAGCTTCCCCCGTTCCTATTTTCCTATCTGTTCATATACCCTTAGGCGCTCTCTTTGAGCCTGTAAGCTTGGTAGTGCCTGTAACACTACATGGACTTTCATAACGAATGTCTTACTCACCCACACTTACCTGACGTTACGTCATCAATGCATTTCTACATTCCCATTCTTTAGACCCTTTTCTTCAAGAGTTCGCCAGTTGCCCCTGTATAGACAACATTCTCGCCATAGGTATTTTATAGACTTCCGGCCTATCATCCACTCGACCACCTCTGGTTCGTAGTTCCTCGCCTTCACGCGTTAGGGTGGCTCTCAGCCGACTTCACCGAGCTTATAACCTCTCACAATGTGCAACTGCAAGACGCTATTCGGAGTATCAAAGGAAGCATTTCATGGCGTTACCCAATCATTCTACTTCTCGGAAAATAAGTTGTTGTTGCAACTAGTTAAACTAATTGCAACCCTCGCCTTTTGTTTATTTATGCGGCGAAACGGGTCGCACCTTCATGAATGGAAGATGGGATGACAAAGTAATCACTTCCCAGGCATTCCCCAATCTGTTTACTTTTCAAATCATAAAAGTTAACCGCATGATTCAAAATCGCACTCATTTGATTGTGGATTGTCTTAAGATATACCTGCGAATATCCCTTTCCATTGGCATCTCGATGATTCATAATCGTGTTTTGCCACTGACGGATATCTGCCGTCTTGATCTCCTGTAGTTTTCTATCCGTAAAATACGGGAGAATCTTCTTATCGACAATGTGCTTTTTAGTCAGCCAGGTATTATATTTAATCCTGGGTTTAATATCGTTCAGATAAATATTTACAAAATCTCCGAATGTCATATCCAGACTTCTATTTTCCTTTAATTTGAAAGCCCTCTCCCAGTCTTGCGCATCACATTTGCGCTTAAATCCCCTCTTTGTCTTTTGCTTTCTGGCACCTGTCCAATCCTTATAATAGGTGCGAACTTCATAAGTATTGGTCTTTTTGTTTTTAATAACTGCCATTCATTTTCACCTTCTTTCTTGAACTCTCACATTATTTTGTTTCGCTCATACCATAAACACGTTCTTCAAAATATTTACGGCTAATTTTGCCCTTAACAACCACAAATCCCTGTTTTTCCAGTTCATCGTTCAGCTTGCGTACCAGACGATATGCAAAGGAATCAGATACTTCTAATTCCCGGGCAACTTCTTTCGCTGAGATAAATAATTTGCTCGCCATATTTTCTTCCTCCTTTCCCTTTTTATAAATTCTATCAGTTCATTTCTGAACGGTACGCTTGTATCATAACATTTCATTTTCGAAATGTCAACAGAATAATTTCAATATTGAACGGTTTGTTTTTATATTTCATTTTTGAACTGTTCATGCTATAATAAGAGACAAGAACTGTGAAGGAGCGATCAATTATGACTGTTGGAGATAAAATCAGAAAATATCGGTTAGAACAAGGATATACTCAAAAAGAATTGGCCATAAAGGCAGGACTGAGTGAGTCAGCTGTAAGAAATTATGAACTGGGGAACCGCACCGCTTCCCAGGATCAATTAGAAAAAATTGCCAATGCATTAAAAATCAGCCCGTTCGCACTGGCTGATCCAAACTTTGACACCTATATAAGTGTTATGCATTCCCTTTTCGCATTGGAAGACCAGTATGGACTCCATGCCTACAGAGATGAATCCGGGGTACCTCAACTGATGTTTAAGGATAAAGGACATGATTCATTAAATATGATAGATCAAGTTGGTGAATGGGCAGATATGTACCAGAAATACAGAAACGAAGAAATTACGGAAGAGGAATACTTAGCCTGGAGAAGTAAGTATCCAAATAAGCAAAAACGACATTAAGGAGATTATGATTAAATGGATAAAACAAATGACAACATCATTAAAAAGGCACAAACCGCTATTACAAAATCAAAAGATTCCATAGTAAATGCGATTGATGCTAATGGCAATGGTGAAATTGATATAGAAGATTTTATTATTATTGGATTTAAAACTCCAGGCATAAAAGTGGATAGAAAGGATTTTCTAAAAAAGGAACTTTTCAAAAATTATCCGCAAGATACCATCGATGACGCAATAGCCTATAACCCAGCACATGCAAAAATTCCTTCCAATGAGATAGATAGAATAGCAGACGAAGTTATTAAATACGAAAGGAACTGTGTTTCGGGTATTTCCGCAGCATTAGGTGTGCCTGGTGGTTTTGCTATGGCAGCAACAGTTCCGGCTGATATTGCACAATACTACGGATATATGTTGCGTGCAGCACAAAAACTTATGTACTTATATGGTTTTCCTCAAATTGACACTGAAGAGAGAAATCAAAAGTTTGATTCTGAAACCATGAACACCTTAATCATTTGCTTAGGAGTCATGTATGGTGTTCAAGGAGCTAATACTGCTCTAAAAGCAATGGCAACAGCCCTAGGAAAAGGTGTTGAAAAGAAATTGTTAAAAAACGCCCTTACTAAAGGTACAATCTACCCAATTGTAAAAAGTGTTTCTAAATGGTTCGGTGTTAATATGACAAAACAAGTTTTTGCTGGTTTTTTCAAAAAGGCCATTCCTGTAGTTGGTGGAGTTATCGGCGGCGGAATTACATATCTGTCTTTTAAACCCTGCTGTGATAAACTGCGTTCTACCCTTCAAGACACACTGTTAAGTAATCCAAATTATCATGCTACAGAAGAAGAGAACATAATAAGCACAGCAATCATTAATTCCTTATAATAAAATTATTTTTTATAATTTAACATCAGAAAGAGCAGTATTTTAAACTTTATAATAATTCAATAAATAAAAAAGGATGTGTATTATGACCTCAGCAGAATGGCATTCGACACTATTCCAATTTTTAGGGATAATATTTAGTGTCGCAACTTTAATAATATCAATTATAGCGGTATACTTTACATTTCAAAATTTAAAAGAAATGAGAAATCAGCTAAATGAACAACAAAAACAATATTTTGAACAAAATAGAGGAAATCTTGTTTTTTATATCACTGGAACTGCAACTTCTTCATTTTATTCACTTGTTCTTAAAAATTTTGGTAATTCTCCTGCCAAATTGCTTTATATACGAATTACTCCAGATATTTCTTGGGAAAAAGTAGGGAAATCTAATTTGTCAGAATTTAACTTTTCCAATCTAAAAAATATTTTTCTCGCACCTAAACAACATATTTGTTCTAGCTTTGATTTTGAATCTTATCCAGATAAACAATTTGACATAGAAATAAAATATGAAACATGCGGAAAAGAATATGTAGAAAATTATTCCATTGATTTAAATTTTCAAGATTATATTTTAGGAACTGAACCTTCTATCAAAGATTCTTTATCTGCATTAAAACATATAAATAAATCTATTTCTTCACTTTCTGATAAGCTTCTTTAAAATTAAAATTATTGTCATTTGATTGTCACGACACACAGAAAAAGCCCGCAACCCCGCATAAATGCTGGGATTGTGGGCTTAACTCTCCTATTCAAACTCGTCTCACAGGAGATTGATTTCTGTAATTTCAATAGCGTTTTCGCTACTTTTCATTGTTGTATTCGCCATATTAGCAGGCATAATTTTGACTGGCATAAAAATTGCACTCAAAATGTACTCATATATCAATCCAATTATTTATTCCGAAATACAGAAATTATCTCTCATTATTGCATTCGCCCCTGAATTCTTTTATCAGATTCTCAAATTCTGCTACAGACATTCTACTATACATTTTACACCAATATTTCTTTTGAAAGAGCATCACTTTATGCACTGAAAGTTTACATACTTTTATCACAAGCCAACGATGTCTTCTTTGAATTTTTTTATCTTTTGCTTCCTTAAATGACATCCTGACAAACAACACTTCATATTTTGAATAAAGTTCAAGTATGTATTCTAACGGTATAATTAGTATTAAATACACAATAGGAATCATAAAACTAATAAAAGTATTTAATGCATCCAGTTCTTTATATTCATGTATTCCAATCTTTATGGTCTCGTATAGTATCCAAAATCCTGCCACCGCAAGAACCATATCTAGCAACTTATGTACTTTCTCATACTCCTCTTCGCGCTCTGCAATTACATTCATAATTACAATTATTGTTGTGATCGGAATAATTACCAATTCAACCCATATGTTGAAAGTAAATGTGCTAATAATAAATTCCAAAACAATCGTCAATTTCAAATTATCTTTTAAAACTTTTCTAATATATTCCTCATCTGCCTCTTTTGAAACAGCATTCATGCAGTATATCAAACCTGAAAAGACAAACCAAACTATAATATCTTTAATAAAAGCATTATCCCAAAACGGTAACTGATAAAATATTAAAGTTATACCCAAAACATAAAGGAAAATAATCCCCCAAAGTATTCTTAACTTCTTACCAAAGAATATTTTTACAACATTCCAAAATGCCTCTCTAATCTGTCTATGTACCATTGCATACACAAATAAAATAAATGCCCAGATCACAGTTGCCCATTCCCTAGTAGTTAAAATTTCCATATATCATTTACTTCCCAATCCGAAGTTTATTCCACTGTTATTTTTTTCAATATCGGCAAGTATCCTACATAATTCAATTATTATAGTTGCACTTACTTTAATTTGCTGTTGCAGCCATACACTCTGACTGTTATAATCAGTGCATGGGTGCTACCATACAACGGTAGGCGGTTAGTCCTTCAGCAGAGGGACTGTGACCCTCTGATTACATAGAAACCCGAACGGGAATCCACTGGAAAGGAGGGCTAAGCCAATGAGTATTGTAGATTTTATAGCAGTAGTGGGCTTCGGCTTAACCTGCTTTAGTATCGGATACACATTCGGTAAGGATAATCATAAACCACAAAAATAGCCGCCCCAGTCTGGTAAACTAAGCGGCAATTTTTGTCTAACTTTATATCGGACTAACCGTCTATCGGTAGCACTCTTTTTCTATAATCATATTATCACGGTTCCATAGAAATGTCAAAATTTTTCTTTGCTTTGAGAATCATCTGCGGCTTCGATAATCTGTATTGCCTTTTTCGCTTCATCACCTTCCACCAATACATCCACACCATACATACCAAATCCCGGTGCACCATGCATAGCGACGCTTGCACTCGCTTCCTGTGAAAAAGCAGCAATTCCTTGTTCTTTTAAAAGTTCTATAATTCTTCCCGCTTCTACTATATCTTTAGCGTTGTAAATTTTTGTACTGCCTGTCTTTGTCGTTGGAATATCTCTTTGCTCCTCATTAACTGAAATCCGGCGTCTGTTCCGGTTAAAATATGATAATACTCTGAGAACAATAAATGCCACGATTGTAATTCCACCCAGAAAAAGTAAAGCGAAATATATCGTTTGCTTCTCGGTTGCCCCCATTCTTCTCAGGCAGATACCATAAAACACAGAGAAAATTCCTGCACAGATCACACTGGTAAGGAAATCTCTCCATAGTGCCTCTCTCGCAGACAAGCCTTTATCCCAAATGCCATTATGTACCATAATAAACGCATATACAATTCCGCCTACCAGAGCAATTAACGTTTCACCCAGCACCAGACGAAGATTTACTGCCAATAGAAGCTGTATGATAATAGCTCCAACACTGATCAGGAACATAGATGCAAAAGCAAGATTTCCGGCTTTTAAAGCTTTTTGCTTTACCCAATCTTCATAATCAGCTACTTTGTTTAATGTTTCTTTCATCTCTTTGTTCATGGTCGAACTCCTTTCTCCATGACCTACAGAAACACCCAGCATTTCTGCGAGTTCATTTGCAGTAATATAAATCTTGTTGTTTTCTGCCATATATGCATCCCCCTTTTCTTTTTATAGCGATATCGCTACATTTTATATTCCCATTATATGTAGCGACTCCGCTATTGTCAAGTATTTTGAAATGCTAGTAGAAAAATTTTTTCAAACATGGTATAATGTAGCCATCTCGATACATGGAGGACGATAAGAATGACCATAGGAGAAAAAATCAAATACTGCAGAAAACAGATTGGCATTACACAAGATCGGTTGGCTGAACTGACTGGCATCCATCCAGTTTCCATCCGAAAATACGAAACAAACAAAATGCAGCCACAGCCTCCTCAGTTAGAGAAGATTGCAGCCGCACTCGGAGTTAGCTATAACGCTCTCAATGGCAGTGATACTGCCGGACTTCGTCTGGAAACAGTCGGTGATCTGATGGGCGTGCTTATGGTTCTTTGCAATTCCGGCATCCTCCAGATCAGCGGAGAGAGAGGGGAAGACAAGCTGTTAAAGGATGATACCGTATCTATCCATCTGAATCCGGTGCTTTCCTCTTATCTCGAAATCAGATATACAGCCAGAGGGAAAGCACATACACTGTCCTTGCAGGACGCTTTGTTGAATATCAGAAGTTATAAGGTATTTAATGACCTATTGAAATGGGAAAAGATGAATTACCTCTACCAGAATGCTTTGAAATCCGGTGGAGATAATCCAAATGAAGCTACACAGGCAACTATAGATGAAATAGCAGAGACGAAAGAAAAAGTGGAGTTGGAATTGCAGAGAAGCCAGGTATTGCTTGATACTTCTGATGGTATTAAAGTAAAAATTAATCCAGACCATTTCAATGGTTAGCCCTAATTCTACTATTACAAAGGACAAATTATGAATGAATATACCGCTATTATCGACAACAAAGAATATGTCATAAAAATAAACAAACGAAACTCTGATACTTCTCCAGAAAACTTAAATACAATAACTGTTGAAGAAGATTCTTCCGAAATATGCCTTAATGCTATATTGGAAGAATATCAACATTCTGTACGCAGAAGTGAAAAACTGGATAACAAAGTCTATATTCTATCTACCATTTGCGGATTTATTTTTGTTTTCATTACAGACATAATCTCAAATTTAGGTACTTTCCAAGTGCCAACAGATATTGCCCAAACTTGGTTAGTCCGAAGTTATATTGCATTAACAATACTCATGTCATTAATTTATTTGTACACTATTTTAAAATTAGGAATTTTATTAACGGCAAAACAAACTCTAAGATTAACTCCAGACTATTTGATTTTAGAGAAAGTCTATGACAAAAAGGAAAAACACGCTCGAATTTTTGTAGCAAGTTTATATATTCAAGCCATTAATGACGCAAATGAATCCTTAAAAAAACGTTTTAAAAGCTTTAATTGGTGTGCATACCGAACCGCTATGGTTCTATTTTTAGCGTTTGCGTTACACTTTTTAAATTTATTCATTACCAAAGCAGCTTCATATTCTTCTTCCTATCTCTTTTTTTTCTTTTCTTATCTTCATTTTTTTTTTTTTTATTTTCTACTTTTCATTTCTTTTTTATTTTTACCTTTTTACCTTCCTTCCACCCCTCTTTTCTTTTCTTTCCCTCTCTATTTTTTTTTTTACATACTCTTTTCCTCTTCTTTCATGTATGCTTTTCCTTTTTTTTCCCTTTCTCACTTTTATCTCTCTCTCTTCTTATC
>NZ_BAAHSH010000078.1:0-8782 GCF_054660755.1 Faecalimonas hominis | reverse complement strand
TAATAGACCCTTATAGGGTTAAAGCAAGCCACCGGCTAAGCCGGTGGTCTTGACTAATTGAGTATCTGACAGTCAGTTAAATCGATATCGCTTAAGTCTTCGCGTTTTGCACTGATGCTCAGGTAGAAATCGATATGATGAAGTTTACTGATGGTTTTGAGCCTTTCTACGAAACGAGGCATGTTTTCCAGTGAAATGTCGGATTGCTTTAAAATACCATCAATAAAAATACACTCAATGTCGTGATTACAACTAACCATGCCGTAGATAAAACCGGTGTACTCATCGATGTTTCGGATAGATGGGTAATCAGCCATACATATTGCTCTTATATCAAAAGAAACATTGTATGTATCATTATGGCTGTTTTTGATGAAAACTACATTTCCGTCCAATGTTTTTGCTTTCTCATTAGCAAAATCAATCATTTGTTGTGTTTTACCACTGCCCTTTGGGCCTACTAATAAATTTACCATAGCACTATCTCCTTTATGTATATTTCGTTCTGTCTTGATACTTATTATTATACAACAAACCGAGAAAATGAGCAATAAATTATCTAAAAAATATAAAAATAATACTTTTAATTTGTGCAAATTAATGTATAATACCAGTGGTATGAATGAATTAGGAGGGAAGACAAGATGATTCAGATTTTGATAATAGAAGATGACAGGCATATAGGAGAAGGATTGCAGTTTCTTTTAGAGAGTGAAGGATATTGTGCGGAACTGGCAATGAGTGTTTCGGAGGGAAGAGAGAAACTGGAAAAAGGGAAGACGCAGTTGCTGATTCTCGATGTGAATCTTCCGGACGGAAGCGGTTTTGAATTTTTTCAGAAAATACAGTCGAAAAAGATACCGGTTATTTTCCTTACGGCGCTGAACGAAGAGAAAAACATTGTGAAGGGATTTAATTTGGGGGCAGATGAATATATTACGAAACCTTTCCGGCCAAGAGAACTTGTCTCCAGGGTGAAAAATGTAATCCGGCTTACGGGAATTGAGGACAGCAGGAAACAGGAACTGATTATCGGAAATGTATCCATTCATTTAGAAGAGAAGGTTGCTTATAAGAATGGGAAACAGTTGGAACTGACTGCGCTGGAGTACAAAGTTTTATTATTGTTTTTTGAAAACCGTGGAAGAATTTTAACAAGAAATCAAATATTGTCCCATATATGGGACGATTCGGGAAATTTTGTTAATGATAACACGCTGACTGTTTACATAAAAAGGTTGAGAGAGAAGATAGAGGATAATCCTTATGAACCGGACATAATTAAAACGGTAAGGGGAATGGGATATAAAATAGGAGGCTAATGTGGAAAAGAAAAAATGGTTGGGAATACTCTGTTGCTGTATGATATTTAATTTTTCCGTATGTATTTTGTTTGGAATGGCAAAAGAAAGAAAAATAAACGGGTGGCTGTACGATACGACAGAAAAAATTTTGTCGGCTTACGGTGAGGAGCAGGGCGAAACGGACATATTAAGAAAATATGGGGTGGAGAAGAGCGATTTCAGTCCGATATCCATGGCGCTTGAGATTACGGGTATTTGTCTGCTGAATGGCATTTTATTTTTTTCGGTCAGTTGGTATGACAAGAAAAAACAGAGTGAAAAACTGCGGGAAATGGAAAGATATTGTGAGGACATTTTGTCCGACAGAGAAACGTTGCAGTTACATGATAATGAAGAAGGAGAAGCCAGCATTTTGAAAAACAAAGTATATGACATTACAATGCTTTTAAGGGAAAAGAATGCTTATTTGGAGGAGAGCAAATGTGAGTTGGAGAAATTTCTGGCGGATATTTCACATCAGTTAAAAACGCCAATTACTTCTTTACATATGGCAAATGAATTGCTGCGAATGGATTTGCCGCAGGAGAAAAAAGATTTGTTTTTGGACAATATGCAAAAGGATATGATGAAGATAGAGTGGCTTGTAAAAGGAATAATAAATTTGGCTAAGTTAGATTCCCGGACACTTACATTGAAAAAGGAAGAAATTTTGGTAAAAGATTTGATAGCGGAAGTTGAAGACAGATTTTGTGCTTTATGCGAAATTACGGGAAGCATCATTGAAAAGAACGGAAAAGAGAACTCAAAGGCGTGGTGCGATTTTCGGTGGACAAAAGAAGGCATATGCAATATCGTAAAAAATGCTATTGAACATGGTGCGACAAAAGTAAAAATATCGTGGGAAGAGAATTATATCTATACGAAAATAAGTATATGGGATAACGGAGAGGGGATTGATGAAGAAGATTTGCCTCATATCTTTGAGCGGTTTTACAAAAGTAAAAATGCTAAGGAGGACAGTGTCGGACTTGGACTTGCATTCACAAAAAGCATTGTAAAACATCAGGGCGGGGATATAGAGGTTCACAGCGAAAAACAGAAAGGAACGGAATTTGTCCTGAAATTTTTTGCGGTATATTAAAACGAAAGAGGTTAATACATGAGGATAAATGAACAGGATTTAAAGAAAATTAAGGCATTACACGTTGCACTGAAGATGCCGGTGTGGGTATTAGATGAAAAGACGAACGAGATTTTGAAAAGTTATACATCTATTTACAAATATCCCATTTCTTATGAATTTAAAAAAAGAATTATCGCACAAAATGCTGTTGAATTTTACAGTGGCATATTAAATGAAATTTTTCTCTGTCTAAAATATAAAAATGTAAAGATTGTCATGGGGGCTTTCCGAATCAATAACGTTTCGAGAAAAACATTTTCCCTTGTCTATAATAATATGACGGAGAAGAATAAAAAAATGTTAAAAGAAGAGGAATGCTGGGAATATTATTCGACACTTCCGGTGTATCCGTTGGGAGATATTAGAGATTATCTTTCCCTGTTGGGATTTTTGTTTGATATGGAACTGGAAGACGGTTATTCGGCAGAACTGCATAAACAGGTGGAGGAAAATCAGCTTGAACTGAAAAACCATTTTCTGAAGGAAAACTTTACAATACATTTAGAGTTGAGCGCTATACTTTTTATTATGAAAATCAAATTATGAATCTTGTAAGTCAGGGGGATCTCGAAAAGTTGAAAAGCGGTCTGGCGGAACTTGGGACGAGTGTTTTTCCAATTCTGACAAGCAGTTCTCTTCAAACGGAAAAAAATTATACGATTACTATTTTGGAAAAATTATCCTCTTTGGCAATTCAAATGGGGAAAGACATTTTATCTGTGATTAAACTTAGAAATTACTATATTAGAAAATTAGAGAAGCAAGAGGACTTTATGGGGGTTTTGGTCACAAGAGACAGTGCTATTATCCATTTCACAAAAGAACTTCACGGGGTATCTGTCCGTGCAAAATCTTCGCTGATTCAATGCGTTTTGCAGTACATTAACCTGAAAATTTATGACAGCATAAAGATATCGAAACTGGCAGAGCAATTCTATCTGTCAGAAAGTTCGCTGCGCCGGAAATTTAAAGAGGAAGTAGGCATGTCCGTTAATGAATATATCAATCATAGAAAGATTGAGGAATCTAAAATGATGCTGCAGTCCGGAATTCCCATAGGAGAAATTTCAAAAAGACTCAGTTTTTATGACTTATCACATTTTTATAAAACATTTAAGAAACATACCGGGATAACTCCGCAATATTTTCGGGATACAATAGCCACACCGGAAATGCCTCCTGAAAAAAATAACAATAAAATATCGACAGAGTCACTTTAAAGTCACTTTCGTCAGATATGATGGTACTGTCAAAAGGAAAAAGGAGGACAGTTATGGAAATTTTAAAAGTGGAAAATCTATGTAAAACATATGGAGTAAACGATACGGAAGTGAGGGCTTTGGATAATGTGAGTTTTTCTGTAGAAAGAGGAGAGTTTGTTGCGATTATAGGTGCTTCGGGAAGCGGAAAGTCTACATTGCTTCATTTGATTGGAGGAGTGGACAAAGCGACGTCGGGTAAGATTTATATTGACGGAACAGAAATTTCTGAATTAAATCAAGACAAAATGGCAATTTTTAGAAGAAGACAGTTAGGGCTGGTTTATCAATTTTACAATTTAATTCCAATTTTAACTGTGGAGGAAAATATAGTGCTGCCGTGTCGATTGGACG
Source organism: Faecalimonas hominis (assembly GCF_054660755.1). Lineage (NCBI taxonomy): Bacteria > Bacillati > Bacillota > Clostridia > Lachnospirales > Lachnospiraceae > Faecalimonas > Faecalimonas hominis. The sequence continues at coordinate 4,682 of NZ_BAAHSH010000078.1, read as the reverse complement.
GTAAACAGGTGGAAAAAGAAAAATTAGAAGAAATGCTCTCTATATTAAACCTGACGGACAGAAGAGGGCATCTGCCAAATCAGTTGTCAGGAGGGCAGCAGCAGAGAGTTTCTATCGGAAGAGCGCTAATTAACCACCCGGCAATTGTGCTGGCAGATGAACCGACAGGGAACCTAGACAGTAAAGCGTCAAGAGAAATTATTGACCTGTTGAAAATGACAAATCGAAAATATGACCAGACCATTCTTTTGATTACGCATGATGAGAATATTGCGCTGGAGGCAGATAGAATTATCACTATCGCAGACGGAAAAATCGTAAAAGATGAGAAAGTGAGGTAGTTTATGAATATTTTAAATGAACTCACGGTAAAAAGTCTGAAGAAGAATAAGAGAAGAACGGTTCTTACGATTTTTGGAATTTTACTCTCGGTGGCGCTAATTACGGCGATAACAACTTTTGTATCCAGTATGCAGGGAAGCCTTGTCGATTTTGTAAAGAAAAATTCGGGAAATTATCATATTCTGGTTGAAAATGTGCCGAAAGATAAGCAGAAATATCTTTTGCACAACGAAAAGGCAGAAAAGAAAATCGTTATACAGACAATCGGCAATGCGAAACCTCTTTCATTACAGTATGAAGAGGGAGTAAACGAAGAAAATGCAACGAAGATTAAAGTGCGTGCGGTAAAAAAGGAAAATTTTTCGGATTTGGGAATGATTTTACAGAGTGGGAAATTTCCACAGAGTGAAAATGAAATTGTAATTCCCGAACATTTTTGGGGAGATTACACCACAAAAATCCGAGTGGGCGACAAACTGAAATTAAATATTGACGGCAAAGAAAAGGAATATACCGTGTCGGGTATTTCAGGAATGTCGGCAGTTGAATTCCACAGTGAAGAGGGGATGCTCGGGTGTAGTTTGTTTACAATATCCGATGATGAAAAAATCAGTGAAAATATAGATGTTGCCATGCTGATGAAAAATCCGAAAGATACATTTGCATTTCGGGAAATGCTTGAAAAAGAATTGGGATTACATGAGTTACAGATTAATAATATACTGCTTGACTTTCAGGGAGCAGTCGTAAATGCGAATGTGTTAGTCGTATTGAAAGTACTGGCGGGAATGGTTATCGGCATTATTTTACTGACCTCAATTTTTGTCATTAAAAATAGTTTCGATATTTCTATTACAGAGAGATTGAAACAGTACGGCATGCTGGTGAGTGTCGGAGCAACCTCTAAGCAGATACGGAAAAATGTTTTGTTTGAGGGAGTAGTTTTAGGTATTATAGCCATTCCTCTCGGCGTCCTGCTTGGCGTAGGGGCAATCTGGTGTACTCTTCAGGTTGTTATGAAGATTTTAGAGGGAACGTCGTTTGGCGGGGAAGTTGAATTAAAAATGTATGTGTCCGTTGTGGCAATTCTTATTGCCGTGGCGATAGCGATTGTTATGATTTATATTTCTTCCCTTATTCCGGCAAAGAAAGCACAAAAAGTTTCGCCTATGGAGGCAATTCGTGAGGCGAAAGATACAAAATTGGAAGCGAAGAAACTTCGTACATCAAAACTATTCCGAAAAGTTTTCGGGATAGAGGGAGAGATTGCGAGAAAAAATTTAAAGAGAAGTCGAAAAAAATACAGAATAACCGTATTTTCCATTTTCATCAGTATTGTACTATTTTTATCTATCAGTTCCGTAAGGATATACGGACAGGAAATGCAGAACATGAAATTTGCGAAAATGGACTATAACTTGATTGCACATTATGATGAGGACGATTTGGGAAAACAGGGAGAAATTTTCAGAAGAGCAAGCAAGGTAGACGGAGTAAAGAAAGCGGAGATTGTAAAAGTTTGGATAGGAGATCCGAAAAATATTTCTTTTACAAAGACGGCAGAAAAGAGCAGAGGCATAGAAGAATTTACGCAGGAAGAGAAAGATAAAGAAGCGCAATATGTATTTTATTCCCTTTCCAACGAAACATATAAAGCGTTTGCAAAGGAATTGGGATTGTCCTATGAAGAAGTAAAGGATAAAGGTATTTTATGTGATACAAGTATTTCTTTTGTTCGGGATGAAGAAGATGAGAAAGCGAAAAAGACAAAATACCATGAACTGGCGGTGAAAGAAGGGGAAAAATTACAGTTTGACGGCGGAGAAATTGAGATTGTCAAACGTGCAGACAGGTTTCCATTTACACAAAACTTTTATTACGGGGTAAATGTGATTGTGTCGGAGGAGTGGATGTCTCATCGGGATTTCAGATATGACGGGCTATATATAGATGCCGAGGACACAATGAAAGTTCGTGAGAACATGGAAAGAATAACAGGAAAAGACGGCTGGACGTATATGGATTTTGCAGAACAGGCGAGAGAAAATAACAGTATCAATCTGATTATTTCCATTTTCTTATATGGATTTGTGGCGGTCATTTCCATTATCGGTATTACGAATGTATTTAATACGATTACGACAAACGTGGCATTGCGCAGCAGAGAATTTGCTACGCTGCGGTCTGTCGGAATGACGGATAAAGAATTTAAGAAAATGATATGGTATGAAAGTTTTCTGTATGGAACGAAATCGCTTTTATATGGCGTTCCGGTTGGATTAGGTCTGTCATACATTTTCTACAGACAGTTTACGAACATTTTGGAAATGTCATATATTGTGCCGTATCAACAGGTAATTATCTGCATTCTGTTTGTATTTATCATTTTGTGTTTAACGATGCAGTATGCGGTGAAAAAGGTAGAAAAACAGAATATTATCGAAACAATCCGGAGTGAAAACATATAGGGTTAAACAGAGGGAACGCGATAAATGTATTGCGCTCTCTTTTTGTATGTATAAAGTGGGAAAACAATGTAAGAAACGATTGCTTTTGGCTGAAAGTGTTGTGTACAAGACAGATGTGTATTATAAGAAGATGAAGAAAAATGTAAAAGAGTATGACAGAAGGAGGAGAATATATATGTCTAAATATGCAGGAACAGAGACAGAGGAAAATTTAAAGAAAGCGTTTGCGGGGGAGTCTCAGGCAAGAAATAAGTACACATACTTTGCTTCCGCAGCGAGAAAAAACGGATTTGTACAAATTGCAAATATTTTTGAAGAGACTGCTAATCAGGAGAAAGAGCATGCAAAAATGTGGTTTAAAGAATTGCTTGGAATAGGAACTTTGGAAGAGAATTTAACAGATGCCGCTCAGGGAGAAAACATTTAAAGGAGATGCCCCGAAAGGTTGGAAATGTAATAATTGCGGCTATATTCATAAAGGTGATGAGGCGCCGGAAGAATGCCCGGTATGCGCGCACCCAAAGGCATACTTTGAAAGAAAAGCAGAAAATTATTAGAAATAACGATAAGAAGACTATGTGATAACTAAATGCAGACGATAACAATGTTATCATTCAAAAAAAGCCAGAGTGGGAGGTAGAAAAAACATGATTTAAAACAGATAGAAAACTGTGTAACAAAAGAAAAATATTTATAAGGAGACAATATTATGGGTTTAAAAAGAAAATTACTTGGGGTAACAACGGGAGCAATGTTACTTTGCTCAATGATTGGAGGAAGCGTTTTAGCAGCAGGTCATGTGACGACGGGCGGAAATCTTCAGATTGAAAAATATGTTGTATTAGATGGTGGTTCAATCGTTCCAAATCAAAAATTTAGTTTTAAAATCGAGCCGCTTGACGTTCAACCAAATACAAAAGAGAATAATCTGGAAGTCAAAAAAGGAAAAGAACTGCAGGGTGCAGATGCAATTCAGTCAGGGCAGTTTGACAAGGATACGCAGACAACCGATGAGGGCGGAAAGAAAGTGGCAAAGGACACAACTGCACAATTTGACTTTAGCGGAGTTCAGTTTGAGCATAACAAACCGGCAATTTACAGATATAAAGTATCGGAAAATGCGGGACAGGGTACAGGAATGTCCTATGATAACACAAAATATCAGTTGGACGTATATGTAGATAAAGATGGAAATCCGACATCTCTTGTGGCTAAAAAGTTAAATGATCAGAATCAGGCAGAAGGAGAAAAAGTACCTTTAAAATTTGTGAATACTTATAAAACAGAAAGCCTGACAGTAGAGAAAAACGTAACGGGTGCTTCCGGAGAAACAGAGAAAGCATTCGAGTTTCATATCACGGTAAAAGAAAACGATTCTCTGAAAAACGGCTCTGCCATTCAGGCAAAATTACATAAAGCAGGCACACAGACAGAGGACGTTCAGATTGTTGTAGGAACTGAAGCAACATTTTCACTGAAAAGCGGAGAAAAACTGGTAGTGCCTGAACTTCCAAAAGATACTGACTATACATTGTATGAAACTGAACACGGACAGAATGGATATACAACAACAGTTACGGTAAACGATCAGAACAAAGACAATGCAGATACAAATAGAGAATATAAGGTTGTAGAGAATACAAATAAAGTTGTATTTACAAACAACAGAGATGAAATCACACCAACAGGTATTCTTTTAAATGTGGCTCCGTATGCAGCAGGAGTAATTTTAGCAGCATTTGCAGCAGTTCTCTTCTTAGCAAAGAAAAGAAGAAATCGTCGGGCATAATATAAAATCATATGGAAAGAGCGGAGGGGGGACAAATACACTGTCTCCCCTCGAGTAAGTTAGCACGAAAGACTAACTATTAA
>NZ_BAAHSH010000077.1:0-2939 GCF_054660755.1 Faecalimonas hominis | reverse complement strand
CTTTTCTTCATAGTCTCAGTAAAATCGAACTTTACTACGTCCCCTTTCACAGTTTCGTCACAAAAAAGAACTATTGCCATACCGGAGTATTTGCAATAGTTCTCTGTTCGTTCTATTTATTCTCGATGTAATTTCTTACAGTTTAACCGGATTTAATTTTACTCCAGGTCCCATTGTAGATGTTAAAGTTACACTTCTTAAGTACTGTCCTTTAACAGCCGCTGGTTTTGCTTTGTTGATTGCATCGATAAGCGTCTGGAAGTTGTCCGCTAATTGTTCTTCTGTGAAAGAAGCTTTTCCAACTGGCACGTGGATAATGTTTGTTTTGTCCAATCTGTACTCAATCTTACCTGCTTTGATGTCGTTGATTGCTTTTGTAACGTCCATTGTAACTGTACCTGCTTTTGGGTTTGGCATTAAACCTTTTGGTCCAAGTACACGTCCAAGACGACCTACAACACCCATCATGTCCGGTGTAGCAACTACTACATCGAATTCAAACCAGTTTTCGTTCTGAATTTTTGGAATTAAATCTTCTGCTCCTACGTAATCTGCTCCTGCTGCTTTTGCTTCTTCTGCTTTAGCGTCTTTTGCAAATACTAAGATACGAACTGTTTTACCTGTTCCGTGTGGTAATACTACAGCACCACGGATCTGCTGGTCTGCGTGACGTCCGTCACAACCTGTTCTGATGTGTGCCTCGATTGTCTCATCGAATTTTGCAACTGCTGATTTTTTTACTAATGCGATAGCTTCTTCTTTGTCATAAAGGTTTCCTCTATCGATTAATTTAGCAGCTTCTGTATATTTCTTTCCTCTTTTCATTTCAAATAACCTCCTAGTGGTAATATCGGGAGCGAGCCCTCCCACATTCTATGTTTACAATTATTCTGTTACTGTTACACCCATGCTTCGACAAGTACCTGCTACCATACTGATTGCCGCTTCAATTGTAGCAGCGTTTAAGTCCGGCATTTTCATCTCAGCGATTTCCTGTACCTGCGCTTTTGTAATTGTAGCAACTTTGTTTTTATTTGGAACACCTGAACCTGATTTAATGTTGCAGGCTTTCTTGATAAGAACTGCTGCAGGCGGTGTTTTTGTTACAAAACTGAAACTTCTGTCATTGTAAACTGTGATAACAACAGGGATAATTAAGTCACCCTGATCTGCTGTTTTTGCATTGAACTGTTTTGTAAATTCAACGATATTTACACCGTGCTGACCTAAAGCAGGACCAACAGGTGGTGCTGGAGTTGCCTTTCCAGCAGGAATCTGCAATTTAATATAACCTTGTACTTTTTTTGCCATGTTTGTGTACCTCCTTGTGGTATTTGCGGGGATTTCCCTCCCACTTATTCTTGTTACATTTTCTTAACTTCTTTAAAACTAATTTCAACTGGTGTTTCACGACCAAATAACTCAACATTGATAGTCAGACTCTGTTTCTGAGCATTCATTGCCTGAATGACTCCGACTGTTCCTTCCCATGCTCCAGCGGTAACCGTAACTGTATCGCCTTCTTCAAAGTCAACAACAATCTCTTCTTTCTGGATACCTAACGGAGCCATCTCCTCGTCTGTAAGAGGAACCGGTTTTGACCCCGGGCCAACAAATCCTGTTACCCCTCGTGTGTTTCTCACAACGTACCATGTATCATCATTCATAATCATATGAATCATAACGTATCCCGGAAACATTTTCTTGGAAACCGCTTTCTGTACCCCGTTCTTCAGTTCCACTACATCTTGCATTGGGACTCTTACTTCTAAAATCTGGTCTTCCAGGTGTCTGTTTTCAATTGTCTTATCAATGTTTGCTTTTACTTTGTTTTCATACCCTGAATAAGTATGAACTACATACCATTTTGCCTCTGACATAAAAACTCACCTTTCATTATTATTAACAGTTATTATTTAATCAAGAAATCGACTCCGTATTTTACGATTACATCAATTACTGAAATTAATGCTGCCAACAATACCGAAACGGCAACAACCGCTGTTGTCTCTTTTGCAAGTGTTTTTTTGTCTGGCCAAATAATTTTCTTAAATTCCGCTTTAAGACCTTTGAACCAGCTCTTCTTCTGAGCCTTTTCTTTACTAGACTTTTCGCCCATACTGTCACGTCCTTTCACAAACGATTATTTCGTTTCTTTGTGTAATGTGTGTGTTCTACAGAACTTGCAGTATTTCTTTGTTTCCATACGATCAGGATGTGTTTTCTTATCCTTTGTCATATTGTAGTTACGTTGTTTACATTCTGTACATGCCAATGTTATTCTTGTGCGCACAACTTCCACCTCGCTTTTTATATTCTTGTTTCATAGTTACTGGTAGTTTGCGAGACTACCTAATTTTAGGCATAAAAAAAAGACCTACTTCCATTCGCCTGTTTAGTTTATCACACAGACGAATGCTCGTCAAGTCTTATTCTTTGTTTTTCATAGGCATATCCCCTATATTTTTTCTTTTTTTGTCTGAATTTTTGTAAAGAAATAAATATATTTAAAACCGATTAAAATAAGGATAAAAATTCTCCCATATATATTCTGCATCATTATCATGGCGATAATAAGCATAAAAGATGCAGGAAGTAAAATACACCACTTTGTTTTCAATGTCATGCTTCTGTCTTTTACAAAACTATCCAAATGTTTCTTATACAATTGTGTTCCCGTAAACCAATTATGAAAACGTTTAGAACCTTTTGCAAAACAAAAAGATGACACGAGAAGAAATGGCGTTGTCGGTAAAACCGGAAGAATAACGCCCAAACCGCCGATTGCCATTGTTACAAAACCGATAGTAATCCAAATAAATTTCATGTTTACCTCCAAGTAATTCAAAACCATTTTATGTTAGTTCATTCTAACTTTAATGTACCAAAAAGTCAAAAAAAAAATTCAGCCTGATTTCTCAGTATAAACCATTTTTGAT
>NZ_BAAHSH010000076.1:0-5429 GCF_054660755.1 Faecalimonas hominis | reverse complement strand
AAGAAGGAAAAAGAGAAGGGAAGAAAGAGAGAGGGAAAGGAAAAGGGGAGAAGAGAAAGGAAAAAAGAAAAGGAAGAAGAGAAGAAAAAAGAAAAAAAAAAAAAAAAAAAAGAAAGAAAGAAGAAGAAGGAAAAAAAAAGAAAGAGGAAAAAAGAAAAGAAAAAGAAAAAAAGGAGAAAGAATAAAAGAAAAAAGAAAAAAAAAAAAAAGATAACAGAAACTATGCTTATATGCTAAAATATGCACCGGGAAACTGGTGCATATCATAAAAAATTTTTAGGACATAATCAAAAATGGTTGACATCAGTAAAGTTTCTATCTTTGTCTTCACTAAGTCAAAAGCAACATCATTCATTCCACTATTGATAACAATATCTGCCATTGCTTTCGTTGGCTCTACATAAATATAGTGCATCGGTTTTACTGTTGTCAGATACTGCTCTGCAATATCTTCCACATAACGCCCTCTCTCCCGAACGTCACGAATAACCCTTCGTAAAATGCGCTCATCTGCATCTGCTTCCACAAAAATTTTAATATCGAGCAAATCTCTCAGTTTTTTATTCTCCAAAACCAAAATGCCTTCCACAAGAATAATTTTTGTCGGTCTTAAAGTCACCTTTTCTTTTGCCCTATTGTGCTTGGAATAATCGTATGTCGGACCTTCGATCGTTTTTCCGCTTTTCAGTGCCTTTAAATGTTTTATCAAAAGTTCTGTGTCCAGCGCTTCAGGGTGGTCATAATTTGTTTTTTTCCTTACCTCAAACGGAACCCCATCATTACATTTATAATAATTATCGTGATAAATTACAGTCAACTGATTTTTAAATGCGGCTTTCAATCTGTTGGTAAATGTTGATTTTCCTGAACCTGATCCCCCTGCAATTCCTATAATTACTGTTTTCATCTATTAGTTAAATCCTTTCCAAAATTAAATTCTCTCCATTATATCATCTATCTGTGGAAAAGCACAAGATATACAACTGCAAAAAATTCTCTGACTAAATAATTCAAAAACAACACCGGGTCTGACCCCGCCGGAATACCGTTCACATCTTTGTATCCAACTCTCTTTGCAAGTTTTATCCCACGGTATACATGAAAATTATTTGTGACAATTCCCACTTTCTCTTTCGTATCTGTTATATATTGTAAGCTATATTTCAGGTTTTCTTCCGTGGAATGTGATTTTTCTTCCATTATAATTCTTTTCCCGTCAATTCCCTTATCCAGTAAATAATTTTTCATTGCAAATGCTTCCGTAACATCTTCCCCTTTTCCCTGTCCTCCGGAGACAATGACTTTCGTATTCTCGTGGGCAAGCAGATATTCGGCCCCCTTATCCAGTCTTTTCCGTAAAGAACCTGTAATCCTTTTACCTTTCACACATGCCCCTAAAATAATAATGGTGAAAAAGTCATCAACTGAAGATGGAATCATTCCGCTTAAAATAAGAATTTCCACAGCAAGAAATACCAGAAACGCAACCGTAAACCCTATTTGAAATGGAAGATACAGCCATTTCGCCATTCTCTCCACGCCAAATCCAACGACAAACTGTAAAACGCCAAAAAACGCCCAAAATCTTGCAAATGTCGCTTTCCAATTATGTGTATGTATGACAATCAGAAGATAATAGAGTATACTTAAAATTCCCATGCTGTAAAAAGCCCTCGACATATAAATCACCTCCCAAAACAGTAAAAGGGTGTCAGAATTACCTTCCTTCACCCTTTATTGATTAATTATTTACCACAACATTTTTTATATTTTTTACCACTTCCGCAAGGACATGGATCATTTCTTCCGATTTTCTTCTCTTTGCGGATTGTTCCTGACTGTTTCTGTTCTCTATACAGTTCTTTCTTTCTCTCCGCTGTGAAAATCTTATCCCACTGCGGAAGTTCATATAACCAGTCTGCCTTAGCATCTACCATGTTTTTATATAATTTCTCTTTATCAAATGCAAGACTTACAACTGTGTCTTCTTCCATCTCTTCAATTGGGTTTGGTTCTTTCAAACTGTCATTAATCCCATCAAGAAATCCTGTCATTGTAAATACTTCGATTTCATATTTCTCAGCCAGTTCTTTCACTGTTCCTTTTACTTCTTCATCAGGATTCTCTAATAATTTTTCATAAATTTCTTTTTCAATCTGGAAATATGTTCCCCAAAATTTCTGTAATGCTGCTTTATCCATTTCTTTTGAATAAGCGCTCTCTCTCCATTGTTCTAATAAACTCATTTCTATGTTCTCCTTTTATTCTTCGTTTTAATATGTCCATTATATACCATCTGCGTATGTTTTTCAAAAACTTTTGCAAATTTTCTTATTTCTTTGTTATAATAAACAAAAATAGCACTTTTAAAGTGTGAATTTTACCCATAACCAAATTCATAATAAAGGACGGATAAGAAGATGAAGAAAACAAAACGTATTTTAGCCATCATCGGAGTAATTCTCCTCGTTGCACTTTACGGAAGCACTCTCCTGTTTGCTTTTATTGACACGAGCAAATCTTTAGGACTTTTCAAAGCCTCCGTGGCTTTAACAATTTTAATTCCTGTTCTTTTGTATGCCTACTCACTGATCTACAAACTTGCGAAAAAACAGGACAATGATAAAGAAAATTAATTTCTTACATATAAAGTTCTGCAAGCACTAAAGCAGAACTTTTTTCTTTTATTGAAATTTTGTAGGGAGACAAATGCCGTTCTTCCTGCTCTTTAATCTTTTTTCTTTTATATAAATACTCTTCGATAGAGATAATTTCCTGATTTTTTCTATTCTCTTCCTGCTGCATATGATTACCTCCTTTTCTATCTATATAGTATATGCAAAGACTGTGACAAATATATGTATTATTTCTAAACCTTTTCTTCCTATTTCTTAAAATTTCCTTGACATTCTCATACAGATGTATCACACTGAACATAATTTGACACTTCAGAAAGGATTAAAAATAATGCAGCAATTAACAATACCGGAAGGCTACTCCTCCCCTCTATCTATCCGTGAGACAGAAGTTGCCATTAAAGAGATAAAAGATTACTTTGAGCGGGCATTGGCTAAATCACTTCATTTAACCCGTGTTTCCGCACCACTGTTCGTAAAACCCGAAAGCGGATTGAACGATAATTTAAACGGTGTTGAGCGCCCTGTTTCTTTCGGAATTAAGGAGCAAAACGACAACACCGTAGAAATCGTACACTCCCTCGCCAAATGGAAGCGTTATGCCTTAAAACGTTACGGTTTTCATTCAGGAGAAGGATTATATACGGATATGACAGCCATTCGCAGAGATGAAGATACGGACAATATACACTCTCTGTATGTAGACCAGTGGGACTGGGAAAAAGTAATTTCCAGAGAAGAGCGCAACACCGCAACGTTGGAACATAATGTACGCCATGTGTATAGTGCATTAAAAGAAACTGAACAACATATTTCCAGACGATACAATTACATTGATACTATTTTGCCTGATGAAATCTTTTTCATCACCTCTCAAGAATTGGAAAATATGTATCCTGACTGTACTTCTAAAGAGAGAGAGTACCGCATTGCAAAAGCAAAGGGGGCAGTATTTATCTCTCAGATAGGAAAAATATTGTCTTCGGGAGAAAAACACGATGGCCGTGCTCCCGATTATGATGATTGGGAACTGAATGGAGATATTATCGTCTACTACCCCGTACTTGATATCGCCTTAGAACTTTCTTCCATGGGGGTTCGCGTGGACGAATACTCTTTAAAACGCCAACTCAAACTTGCAGACTGTGAAGACCGCGCTGAACTGACTTTCCAAAAATCTCTGTTAAACGGAGAACTTCCTTACACTGTCGGCGGAGGCATAGGACAGTCACGAATCTGTATGTTTTATTTGAGAAAGGCGCACATTGGAGAAGTGCAGTCTTCTATCTGGCCTGAACATATTTCAAAAAAGGCAGAAGAATTCAACATTCAACTGCTATAACAAAAATGACACTTCATTTTCTTTGTGAAGTGTCATTTTTCATCTTATTTATTTCTATAAATAATTTCATCTCTTCCCGGTCCGTTAGAAACCATTGTAATCGGATATCCCAATTTTTCTTCGATAAACTCAATGTATTTTCTGCAGTTCTCAGGAAGGTCTGCATATTTCTTAATACCTCTGATATCTGATTTCCAGCCCGGAAGTGTTTCTAATACCGGTTTTGCTTTCTCCAAGAGATGTGTTGTCGGGAAATCCGTTGTAATCTTTCCGTCAATCTCATAAGCGACGCAAACCGGAATTTCATCTAAATATCCAAGTACGTCTAATACGGTAAACGCCACATCAGTCGTCCCCTGCATTCTGCAGCCGTACTTCGACGCTACTACGTCAAACCAGCCCATACGTCTCGGACGCCCTGTTGTTGCACCAAATTCGCCGCCGTCACCACCTCTTTTTCTCAACTCATCTGCTTCTTCTCCAAAAATCTCGCTTACAAATGCTCCCGCGCCAACCGCACTTGAGTATGCCTTACAAACCGTAATAATCTGTTTAATCTCATATGGAGGGATACCTGCTCCGATTGCTCCATATGCCGCCAATGTCGATGACGATGTTACCATTGGATAAATACCGTGGTCTGTATCTTTCAGCGAACCGAGTTGTCCTTCTAAAAGGATTTCTTTTCCTTCCCGAATTGCATTGTGTAAAAACAGAGATACATCACAAACATACGGCTCAACCATTTTCTTATACTCCTGCAATTCCGCATATAAATCTTCCGGTTTTAATAACGGTTTGTGATATAAATGTTCCAACAACACATTTTTCTGTTCGCATACGCGGACAACTTTTTCTTTTAGCAGTTCATCATCAAATAACTCACTTACCTGAAATCCGATTTTTGCAAATTTATCTGAATAAAATGGAGCGATACCTGATTTCGTAGAACCGAATGATTTTCCACCTAATCTTTCTTCTTCATATTGGTCAAACAAAATATGATATGACATAACAATCTGCGCTCTGTCAGACACAAGAATTTTAGGCATCGGAACACCCTTGTCAATTACAGACTGAATCTCTTTAAATAACACCGGAATATTCAATGCTACTCCGTTTCCGATAATGCTTGTTGTATGTTCATAGAATACTCCTGAAGGCAATGTGTGTAATGCAAATTTTCCATACTCGTTAATAATTGTATGTCCCGCATTTGCTCCGCCTTGAAAGCGTACGATAATATCTGCTTTCTCTCCAAGCATATCGGTGATTTTGCCTTTACCTTCATCTCCCCAATTAGCGCCTACTACTGCTTTAACCATTCTATATCCTCCTATAATTCTCAATACATATAAGTTTGCTTTTTTACTTCACGATTATACTCTCTTTTATTGATAAACACAACAAAAAATTTTTAAATATAGAATTCTCTATAAACCATTTTTGAT
>NZ_BAAHSH010000075.1:0-2986 GCF_054660755.1 Faecalimonas hominis | reverse complement strand
GATTTTGCGACACCCCCTTATCAATTTAGTTAAAATGTTTTTGAATGAAAGTGATGAGTTCTGATACGAAATCAGCAGTTACATCATCTTTATCATATTCTTTGTTGTATTCAACAATGTCCAAGGCGGAAATTGGAAGTTCGCCAAGAATACGTTCAAATACATGATAAATCTCAGGAATAGTAAATCCATCGTTTACAGGAACGGAAACGCCCGGAAGTAACTGTGGATTTACAACATCAATATCAAAACTTAAATGAATATGTTTTAAATGAGAAAGATGGGAAATTGCTTCATTTAAGCAGAAGTCCAATCCTTTTTCTTTAATGTCATCATAGGTAAAGTGTTTGATGTTTAATTCTTTTAAAATAACTGCCTCAGGCGGGTCGATATCCCTTAAACCAATGTGGACAATATTTTCCGGTTTTACTTTCGGATTGTCTGTCAAGATTTTGGAAAGGTCTGCTCCGGCAGGACTTAAATTGCCGAGAAGGGCAGAAATCGGCATACCGTGGATATTTCCGCTGGCAGATGTTAAGTCTGTATTAATGTCCGGGTGAGCATCGATCCAAATTAATCCGATATTGTCATACTGTGTAGCAGTTGCCGACACAGTTCCGATAGCGGCGCTATGATCACCTCCGAGAAAAAGTGGTGTATTTCCTTTAGATAAAATGTTATTATAACTGTATTCTGCAATAGAAGTACAAGTTTCAAGAACACTTCTAAAATTTTTCATGTGTGCAGAATTTTCATCAGATACTGATATTTCAGGAATTGTTGTCAGATTCAAAGATGGATTATGTTCGTTCAGATAATCCAAACTATGAACGAGCCCTTTTTCGCCTACACCACAGTGCATAGGACAACCAAATATATTTAACATAGTAATAATAACCTCCGTTTTGTATTAAATATTGATAAGTTATGTTATTATAGCATGGTAAAATTATTATAGCAAGTGAGCCAAAATGCAGTTTATGCGGCGAATTGGGAGGAAAAATGTATTTTATTTCATTATATTTTGATAATAAGACGAACGAACGGATACAGCGGTATATAGATAAAATTGCAAACTGCAGTGGAAATGTGTTTATGACGGAAAATAAAGTGCCACCCCATATTACGGTTTCTTCCTTTGAAATGGGGGAGGAAAGAGAAATTATTGGAAAATTAAGAGAAAATATAGAGGTTTTGTCTAGAGGAGAAGTGATTTGGTGTTCGGTTGGAATGTTCCTGCCTTCAGTTATTTATATTGCACCGGTATTGAATAATTATTTACAAAATTTGTCGAAATTTATTTATAATATTTTTTTACAAACGGGAAATATTTCTGTAAGTCCTTATTATCGTCCCATGCAATGGTTTCCTCATGCGACTGTGGGAAAGAAATTATCAAGAGAAGAGATGATAGGTGCAGTCCGGGCATTACAGGACGAGTTTGGAATGTTCAGGGGAGAAGTGACACATATAGGACTGGCCAAAACAAATCCTTATGAAGAATTGTGGAAAGTGGAATTGAAGTGAATATCAGATTTTGTTACAGGGAGGAATCTTTATGGACGTAATAGAAATTAGTAATTTGACAAAGGACTATGGAAATAATAAAGGAATTTTCGACGTATCTTTTTCCATAAAGCAAGGCGAGTGTGTAGGATTTTTAGGCTCAAACGGAGCGGGAAAAACAACAACAATCAGACACCTTATGGGATTTATTCAATCTGAATGCGGTTCTGCAAAAATACTGGGCATGGACTGTTTTAAAGAGTCGGCTTCCATTCAGGAGAAAATCGGTTATTTGCCGGGAGAAATTGCATTTATGGACAATATGACCGGAGAAGAGTTTATACAGTTTATGGCTAAAATGAAGAATATAAAAGATTTGCATTACGCCAGAGAACTCATCAGTTACTTTAGTATTAACACTAAAGTAAAAATCAAAAAAATGTCTAAAGGAATGAAGCAGAAAATCGGTCTGATTGTTGCCTTTATGCAAAATACACCTATTCTAATTTTAGATGAGGCGACCACCGGTTTAGATCCGCTTATGCAAAACAAATTTATTGAATTGATAAAAAAGGAGAAGGATAAGGGAAAAACGATACTGATGTCATCACATATTTTTGAGGAAATTGAAAATACATGTGACCGAATTGTGATGATAAAAGAAGGACGAATTGTAGCAGATGAAAATATAAATATGATAAAAGGTAATATGAGCAAGCATTACGAAATTATGTTTGCAAATACAGAAGATGCAGTTCATTTTCAAAAGTTATACGCGGACAGTAGTGAAAGGCAGGAAAATGTGGTATATCTGATATCAAATGATAATGTGAATTTATTGCTTTCTGAATTGTGTAAATACGATATAAAAGATATAAATGCAAGGCATCAGACACTTGAAGAACTCTTTTTGAAATATTATGGAGGTAATAAACAATGAGTATTCCATTATTAAAAACCGAATTGAAATCAAACTGCAAAATTATTGTATTATTCTTAGCGACTATTACCATGTATGCCGGAATTATCACAGCCATGTATGATCCGAGCCTGAGTGAAGGAATCAATGAACTTGCTAAAAGCATGCCACAGTTTTTTGCGGCTTTTGGAATGGAGAATCCGGGGACAACATTGTTAGAGTTTTTAAATAACTATTTGTACGGATTTATACTAATACTGATACCTTTTATATACACGATCATAATGTGCTACAAATTGGTGGCTAAGTATATCGACAAAGGGTCTATGGCATATTTGTTAAATACACATTATAGCCGTATGCAAATCATACTGACGCAATTTGTAGTTTTACTGATAGGATTACTTATCTTGATAGGATATGCAACCGGGCTGATCATCGCTGCCAGCGGAATGTTGTTTGAGGGAGAATTGGAGATTACAAAATTCTTATTTTTGAATTTGGGGTTATTCTTACTTGAACTATTTTTGGCCACACTATGTTTTGGTCCTATGTCAAGAT
>NZ_BAAHSH010000074.1:0-12776 GCF_054660755.1 Faecalimonas hominis | reverse complement strand
CTTCTGTCAACATCTTTTTCAAATTTTCTTAACATTTTCTTATTATCAGTGTTTCCTTGAGTAATTCTTCCATACACTTTAACTCAACTAAGACGCAAAAAGCTGATAATTCCTGCATCTAAATGCAGAAGTCATCAGCTAAGATTAGAGATTTTAGTTTTATAACTAAGGGAGAACTTCATTCCCTCTATCACCTCAATTTTGTAACCCAATCCAGTATTACATTTTTCTCATATAAGAAGGTCAAAAATTCACTGTTTTCTATGCATCGGAAACACTCTTTTCCTATATCACTATTATACAATAGTGTAATAATAAGAAAAGCAATCCACACAAGAATAACCGCTATCAACCCTCCTACCGCTATTCCCGCCACGCGATTTAATCCATTGATAACCGGCAGCGCCGTTATAATATCCAAGGCAAATATAATCGCCCGTATAAAAATGGTAACAACAAGAAACGTAATCAGGAAGGAAATTATCTTAACAATAATATCCGACACATAGGCGCCTATATAATCCATAAAATTAGAAACACCCAACTGTTTATATGCCTCGTTATTATTATTTTCCATCAACCCTTTTTTCAAAAACTCCGGTATATCCGCCTTTTCTAAAATTTCCATCTGTTTTTGTCTCGGAAGTTCTATTTTATCCAAAGGAATTTCGCTTATATCTATATCCACACCTTCCGGTATCATCATAGAAATACATTTCTCCTTCACCATCTCATCAATGGGTGTCATCGCTACAATCGCCTTGCCTGTGTATGGTGTGAGAAAAATCACAAGTGCAAGGCTCGCAATCGTCGTACCAAATGACACAATAATTTTAATAAATCCTTTGGCGTAACCTATCGCCATACAGATGAAAAAAATAATCCCTACTCCAATTAACAACCAATTCATATTTTCTCCTAATTTGCAAGCCTGATTTCTTCTAAACCGTTTGCATTTATCACTAAGTATTTATTCACTCCAAATACAGAAATGATATTCGCTA
Source organism: Faecalimonas hominis (assembly GCF_054660755.1). Taxonomy (NCBI): domain Bacteria; kingdom Bacillati; phylum Bacillota; class Clostridia; order Lachnospirales; family Lachnospiraceae; genus Faecalimonas; species Faecalimonas hominis. Next base: position 11,772 of record NZ_BAAHSH010000074.1, on the reverse strand, counting down.
TATCATTTTCCATTTCTCCGTCAAATAAGCGTACTCCCGCTTTTGTAAGAATCTGACACTTCTTCCCGTCATACATGATGACCTGTCCGTCTTCTACTTTCACATTTTTATATTCCTGTTCAACTGTTTTCGACAGCAATTCTTTGCCGTTTTTATCATACAATTTTACGATGTAGTTTTTTTCATTTTTTAAAAGCATACCAATATACTCATCATCGTGAAATACATTTTGAATCTGCTCTTTGATCTGAACCGTCTGCTTTTTCTTCGGTTTTTCTTTACCCTCATAAATATGTAACTGATTATCAGAGACTACTGCCGATGTTTCGTTATCAAGGAAGAACACACTGGGCGCTATGGTGTTTTCATATTTTTCTTCCATAATAAGATGATTTTCCTTTTTCTCAGTTTTCTCGTCAAAACTGTAATAGGCAACTTTCGTGGTCATTTTGCCCTGCTCAATAAACAAATACGAAACTAAAAGTGTGTATCCGTCATCAGAAATGGCTGCGTCCAACGGATACCCTGTAGTTGTCGGTGATGTCACATGCTCTACGAGAAGATTTCCTTCCGCATCATAGCAGACAATTTTTGCGGAGACACCGTCTCTTAAAATCGCACTGACAATTCCCTGCCGTGAAACTTCCGCTTTCTCCACCGGAAGGCTTGTGTGAATCTCCCCCTTCACACCTTTACTTTGTAAAACAACTAAATCATTCGCTCCCTTATCTGCGATAACTGCAGATTTTTCACTTACACTGACAACCGGATTCTGCATCTGATAAGAAAAATTCCACCGTTCTTTTCCTTTCCTGTCTAAGAGTGCAACTCCGTCTTTACTGTATTTTAAAATACCGTCCGCAAATTCCGCATACTTCTCGCCATTGTCGCGCTCCAGAGTCACCGTGTTCAGAACACGAATGTTGTTATATGTTCTGTGTGTCAGAAAAATATAAATGCCAATTGCAGCAAAAAGAATCAGAGCGGCACCAATCAGCAGCAACTTTATTAAAAATTTTTTCTTTTTCTTCCCTTCCATTTATTTTCTCCCCTTTTGCTTTTGTATTTTATGATTATAGCATATTTTTTCTTTATGGCAGTAATAATTTTTGCCCGATATAAATTAAGTTTCCATTTTCCAAACCATTCATTTTACTGATTGCCTCTATATGTTGAGTATCGCCATATGCTTTTTTGCTGATTTTTTCTAATGTATCTCCCTTTTCTACAATATAAACGTTTTGCGCTTCCTCTTTCTTCTCTTCAGTTTTTTCTTCCTTTTTATTCTCTTCCTTCGCATGTACCTCTTCTTCTTTTCCCACTGAATTGGAGATAGTCTCTATCGCCGTCTGCACGGATTTCATTCGGTCATAATTATTAATCATCGTCACGCCGATAACCAGTATAACCAAGACAAGAAATGTTGCCGCTCCGTATGTCCACTTGCTTATTTCTTTTTTCTCCTGTTGCAGCATTTTGGTCTGCACTAAATCACGAAAACTCTTTGCAGCCCTATCCACAACAATTTCACTGGGTGTCACGCCAATCTTTTTGCGTGAAGAAATCATATAATTTTGCATGGACGGATTTTTTTCATAATAAATATAATGTCCGTTCATCTGCATTAAATCGTTAAATTTAGGGGCAAAATACATTTCATCTTTGCAGACAGGGTCTTTCAAAATAAAAATCCCCTTATCTTTCGCAAATATTTCCTGATGCACTTTCTTCAGGTTCCCGTTCATCGCAAAAGGAATGCCCGGTATGGCGGCAAACCAGCCGATAATTTCTCCGTTTTCAAAGAAAGTCTGACACACTTCACAGGCATTTCTCCACGTTTCTTCATTGACAAAGACACCATTTTCATCTTGTCCCAGTTCTTCCATCTGTATCGCACCATAAATATACTGGTACTCCAGTTCTTCCTCCCTGACAATATCTCCTATCAGAAATGCTCCCACCGGAATTTCCGCCTCTTTTTCACAGAGTTGATTCAAATATGTATCGACATAATCTTCCACATAAATTTTCAGAGAATCACTGACATTTCCTATCTGCCTTACATTTTTAGGAATTTTTCTTTCCATAACTATTCACCTCGTCCGCATATTTTTCTTCATACTAGCATATAGGAAACGCTGATTTTATCACATATTGTCATCTCTCCCCTGAAAAGTTTCGACTTTTTCATACAGAAAAAGACGGGATTTTTATTTTTCCCGCCTTTTCTCCCTTTTTCTTCTTTTACTGCTCTCGCATGCACCACAATACTTGTCGGTTAATGTCGTAATAAACCCTTCCTTTGTCTTCGGAAATCTGAAGAAAGTCACCGGCCACATGTGAGAATAAATAATATCTCTTTCTATATCATTCAGTTCAAAAAACTTTTCCGCATTTTTCAGCGCAGTCTTTGGGTGTGTCAACCCGTGAAACTTATCCCCCGTTTTTTTTGCGTGGGTGTGCCAATCATATAAAAACAAATCATGCAGCATTGCACCCCTTGCGGCAGATTTTGCGTCCAAGTGAAAAAATCGACACCATTGGTAATTGTAATACGCCACATTCATGCAGTGTTTGTAGCAACTTGTCGTTCCGTGATGAGGATATAATTTCATACGCAACACTACCGGGTGTTCCGCAATATCCTGTACACATTCATAGAAATCATATTTCCACTCTTCTCTTAATTTATATATTTTTTGAACTAGTTTTTCCCTTTTCATTTCGCCCTCGTTTACTAAAAATACACCTTAAGACCACGCCTTAAGGTGTATTTTCTTTATACAAATTCTTTTACTTTTTTATAAATGCTCTCCGCATCTAAACCATATTTTTTAATCAATTCCAATGCCGGACCTGATTCTCCGTACACGTCATTGATTCCGATTTTCATTACTTTTGCAGGCGCTTTTTCTGCGACAACGTCACATACCGCACTTCCAAGTCCGCCGATAACAGAATGTTCTTCTACCGTAACAAGTTTTCCTGTTTCTTTAGCCGCTTTTTCAATGATCTCTTCATCTAACGGTTTGATTGTGTGAATGTTAATCACTCTTACGGAAATTCCGTCTTTCTCCAACATTTCTGCCGCCTCAAGCGATTCAGAAACCGGAAGTCCCGTAGCGATAATCGTCACATCTTTGCCGTCTTTCAAAGTGATTCCTTTACCTAACTCAAATTTATATTCCTCATTGTCATTAATAACAGGCACTGCAAGTCTTCCAAAGCGAAGATACACCGGTCCGTGATGTTCGTAAGCCGCTTTTACCGCTGCTCTTGCTTCCACATCGTCCGAAGGATTGATGACAACCATTCCCGGAATTGTTCTCATCAAAGCAATATCTTCATTGCACTGGTGTGTCGCTCCGTCTTCCCCTACGGAAATTCCCGCATGAGTTGCCCCGATTTTTACATTTAATTTCGGATACCCTACAGAGTTACGAATCTGCTCAAAGGCACGTCCTGCCGCAAACATGGCAAACGAACTGGCAAACGGAACCATTCCCGTTGCCGCAAGTCCCGCTGCCACGCCAACCATATTACATTCCGCAATGCCGCAGTCAATATGACGCTCAGGGAAAACTTTTTGGAACATCGCCGTCTTTGTCGCCGCCGCCAAATCCGCGTCAAGCACTACAAGATCCTCATGTTCTTTTCCTAATTCTACTAAAGCATTACCATAACTTTCTCTCGTTGCAATTTTCTTTACATCTGACATAATGCTTCACCTACTTTCTCTAAATCTGCCATAGCAACCGCATACTGTTCCTCATTCGGAGCAGCGCCGTGCCATGAAGCCTGATTTTCCATAAAGGAAACATTTTTCCCTTTAATTGTTTTTGCAATGATTGCCGTCGGCTGTCCCTTTGTCTCTCTCGCTTCTTTGAACGCAGCGTCAAGAGCATCAAAATCGTGTCCGTCCACATTGATTACATGGAAATTAAACGCTTCAAACTTCTTGTCAATCGGATATGGCGAGTTGACTTCATCAATTGAACCGTCAATCTGAAGGTTATTGTTATCCACGATAACAACTAAATTATCTAAGTTGTGGTGTGCCGCAAGCATAGCCGCCTCCCAAACCTGTCCTTCCTGAATTTCTCCGTCACCTAACAATGTATACACACGGTAGTCTTTCTTTCTCAATTTTCCTGAGATTGCCATACCTACCGCCGCCGAAATTCCCTGTCCAAGCGAACCGCTTGACATATCCACTCCCGGAATATGTTTCATATCAGGGTGTCCCTGAAGATATGAGCCGACTTTTCTCAACGTTTTTAAATCTTCTACCGGAAAAAATCCTCTATTTGCCAATGCCGCATAATATCCCGGTGCTGTATGTCCCTTTGACAACACAAAACGATCCCTGTCATCTTTCTTCGGGTCAGCAGGATCTATATTCATCTCTTCAAAAAACAAATATGTGTAAATATCTGCAGCGGACAATGAACCGCCCGGGTGTCCCGATTTAGCATTATAAACTGCCGTTACCGCACCTTTACGAACTTCATTAGCAACTTTCATCAATTCTAATTTGTTCATTAGACTTGCCTCCTGTTTTCTTTCTATTCTATCCTATTCTATCCTACTTTTATGCCGGACGCAACTCCTATTCTCCAAATACCGCCCTGTAATCTGCCTGAAATTTCTCAATACCCTGGTCTGTAAGAGGGTGATGGATCATCTTCTCAAGCACTTTGTACGGCACCGTTGCAATATCCGCTCCCGCTAAAGCACAGTCCGTAACATGCATCGGATTTCTCACACTCGCCGCAATAATCTGTGTATCTATTCCCGCCACTGCAAAAATCTCCGCAATCTCCGAAATCAGGTCAACTCCCCTTACGGAAATATCGTCCAGACGTCCCAGGAATGGGGAAACATAAGTCGCTCCCGCTCTCGCTGCCAACAGCGCCTGATTGGCAGTGAAAATTAAAGTGACATTCGTCTTAATTCCTTCCAAACTCAAAACTTTGCACGCCTTCAGGCCCTCTTCCGTCATAGGTATCTTCACAACCATGTTTTTGTGAATCGCAGCAATCTTCCGTCCCTCTTCAATCATACCTTCTGCATCAACAGTTGTCGCTTTTACTTCCCCGCTAATCGCACCGTCCACAATAGTCGCAATCTCTGCCAGCACTTCCTCAAACACGCGACCTTCTTTTGCGATAAGTGACGGGTTTGTCGTCACACCACAAATAACACCCATGTCATTTGCTTTTTTAATCTCTTCTACCTTTGCCGTGTCAATAAAAAATTTCATCGTACTTCCTCCTTAAATACATTTGACTGCACATTTCGTTTCTTTGCTTATAACGTTATAACATAATAAAAAAAAGGTCAATAGACCTAAAAATTATTAATAATTTTCTTTATTAATAATTTCTATTATCTATAAACCTTTCTCTCTTTATACAACGAAAAACAGTTATTTTTCTCCTGTTCTTTTCACTTTCACCGGGAATATTATTAATAATCTTCTCAAAACATTAATTTACTTTTGCATAAGAAGTTGTTCCCCGCGGAATAACTTTCGGTTCGTATTCCACATGATATATACTCACAGGCTGTATTTCTGAATATTTTCCCGCCTGCGACAAAATCTTCTGCATAATAATATCACAGGCATCTCTTCCTTTATAAATCGCAAAGTGTTCTATCGTCGTCAAAGAAATCTTTTTCATTCTTGCAAACAGGGTATTGTCACACCCCATAACCGACATATCATTCGGAACTTTATATTTTTCTTCTTCCAACGCCTCCAAAATACCAAAAGCAATCATATCATTTAAGCCCACAATGGCGGTCAAATCTTTCTCTTCCTTCAGCAACTCCTTAGTCAGTTCATATCCTATGCGATATTCTGAATCAATGTCCTGCACATTCCTATCAAACTCCTCAGCAGCCGCTTTAACAATAACCGACCGGCTCAGTCCCCTCTTTTCAAACTCTTTTAAAAATCCATCTACACGTTTGAATCTCTGTTTCTGCCTTCTCGTCAAAGGAGGTGCAATGTACGCCACTTTCCTATGGCCCAATTCCAACAAATGTTTCGCCATCATTCTTCCCAGCTTCTCATTGTTCAACTCCACCGCATCTACTTTTAACTGTTCATTCTGATTATTAATAATAACAATAGGCACTCTTTCAGCCAACTGTTCCACCTGCTCCATGAAACAACTGCTCGGATTACACATATAAATAATTCCGGAAGGCTGTAACGTAGGCATCATTTTCAGATACCGTTCTTCCATTTTTAAATTCCTCCGGGTGTTACAGACAAAAAGTCCATATCCCTTTTCATTTGCTCTGGATTCAATTCCCTGAAGCAGCATAACATAATAAGGGTTTGTCAGATTTGGACAAAACGCTACCAGCATTTTTTCTTTTCTGCTGTTTTTCCTTATTTTCCGCTTAGGAACAGCATACCCGAGTCTGTTTGCCGTTTCTTCAACTCTCTTTACCGTTTCTTTGGAAAAAGATACATTGTACTTTTTATTTAGTATCATGGATACTGTCGATTGGGATACCCCCGCCTCTCTGGCAATATCAGAGGAAGTTATTTTCCTGTTCCCCATAACCGCTTCTCACTCCTACAGTTCTGTTCGTCCTTCCAACGCCCTTAGCAATGTCACCTCATCAATATATTCCAAATCTCCCCCGACAGGGACTCCGCTTGCAATTCTGCTCACCTTAATCCCTGTGGGTTTAATCAGTTTACTGATATACATAGCCGTCGTTTCTCCTTCAAGACTGGAATTTGTTGCAATAATCACTTCGTCCACATCACCCTGCAGACGTTCCATCAGTTCTTTCAGTTTAATGTCGCCCGGTCCGATTCCAAGCATGGGAGAAATCGCACCGTGAAGTACATGATACACTCCCCGGTATTTCCCCGTCTTCTCATAAGCAACTAAATCTCTCGTTGTCTCCACAACCATAATCGTCTTTTCATCTCGGCTGTCGTCACTGCAAATCGGACAAACTTCCCTGTCCGTCAAAGTATAACATTTTGAACAATAACGGACGTTGTTACGAGCCTCCACCATAGCATTCGCCATCTGTTCCACCTGTTCTTTCGGCATATGAATAATATGGAATGCCAGACGCTGTGCAGATTTTGCTCCTATTCCGGGAAGTCTTGAAAGTTCCTCTATCAATTTGCTTATCTGACTGCTATAATAATCCATTTCTATTTCCCCTAAACTAGAACGGCATTCCCGGCATTCCTCCGCCTAATCCGCCTGTAAGTTTTGCCATTGCAGATGAAGATTCCTCATCTACTTTGCGGAGCGCTTCATTTGCTGCCGCCATAATTAAATCTTCCAACATTTCAATATCATCAGGGTCAACTACTTCTTCCTGTAATTTTACTTTCGTAACCGCTCTTGTCCCTGATACAGTCACCTCTACGGCGCCTCCCCCGGCAGTTGCCGTAAATTCTTTTGATTCCATCTCTTTCGCCTGTTCTTCCATCTGACGCTGCATCTTCTGTGCCTGTTTCATTAAGTTCGCCACATTTCCAGGCATGCCTCCCGGAAATCCTCCACGTTTTGCCATATTAAAATCCTCCTTAATCTTCTATTGTAATGTCCATATGCACTACTTGTTCTATATCCACAAAACTTTCCTCAAATCTGCGCCCTTCCTCTATCTGACGCACCTCTATTGTAATCGCTTTGCCGATTCTGTTTTCAATCAATTCCGTCAACTCCCGCTTATGCTGTTCCTGTCTCACAAAATCTGCCGACAGTTCGTCCGGCAAAATAACAAGAAGTTTATTTTCTCCCCCAAGGCTTAGTCTTGCATTTTTCAAATATCCCTTCAAAAGCCCTGAAGTTTCATTCACGATTGAGCGGAAATTTTTCACAACCGCTTTTATCTCTTCCGGAATCGCTTTTTCCAACACCGGTTTCGGCATCGGTTCTCTCTTAGGTTCAGCCACTTCTCTGACAACCTGTATTTCCCCTGCCTGCTCCACCTTTTCTTCCACCGCACGAATGCGGTCAAGCAATGTATCCGGATTTGTCTCCATGGCAGGTTTACATAATTTAATCAATGTCACTTCCAACAAAATACGTTTCTGTACCGCATATTTTATCTGATTGGACAAATCCGAAAAAATGCGGATATAACGAAGAAGTATATCGACTTCTATCATTTCAGCCTCTTCTTTTAATTGCTGTAAATTTTCTGAGGAAACGTCAAGAACTTCCTCCATATTATCGGAAGTTTTTGCCAAAAGCAGATTTCTCAAATACCATGTGAAATCATTTACCATCTGTGTCAGTTCCCGCCCCTGCATCACCAGTTCTTCCACACTTTTCAGCACTGCAGGAACATCTCTTTTTAATATCTGACGGAGAAGCCGGCTGAACACGTCTGTATCCACCGCTCCAAGCACCTCAAGCACATGGGCATATGTCAGTTTCTGCCCGAGATAAAAAGCAATACACTGGTCCAAAAGGCTTAACGCATCTCTCATAGAGCCGTCTGCCATTTTCGCCACATAGCGAATTGCCTTCTCTTCCACTTCGACATTCTCTTCTGTCATCAGTTCCCTTAATCTATCTGCAATCGTATCAATACTGATTCTCTTAAAATCATATCTCTGACATCTGGACAGAATAGTAATCGGGATTTTATGCGCCTCCGTAGTCGCCAAAATAAAAATAACATACTCCGGTGGTTCTTCCAATGTCTTTAACAGTGCATTGAACGCTCCTATGGAAAGCATATGCACCTCGTCAATAATATAAACTTTATATTTTCCCTCGGTTGGCCTGTATGCAACTTCTTCACGGATTTCACGGATATTGTCCACACCGTTATTCGATGCCGCATCTATCTCAATCACATTCATCGATGCACCCGATGCGATGGAACGGCACATCTCGCATTTGCCACAGGGACTTCCATCTTCTGTATGCTGACAATTTACCGCCTTTGCAAAAATTTTGGCTACCGTTGTCTTTCCCGTTCCTCTTGTCCCGCAAAAAAGATAAGCATGTCCGATACGGTCTGCTTTTATCTGATTTTTTAATGTTGTCACAATATGGTCCTGCCCTTTGACATCATCAAATTCACTTGGACGAAACTTTCGATATAATGCTGTATACGACATATATCTTCTCTCCTTCCATGCTGACGCAAAATTGTCTGATTGACAACTCATTATAGCACGAATACAGGAATACAAACAAGATTTTTAATTTTCATTTTACCCGTGCCTTCTCGCAAAAAATGTTCTATAATAGAATAGAATGAAAAAAGGAGGAGTTAATATGGAAAGAAATGATGCCTGCTGGTGTGGCAGCGGTAAAAAATATAAAAAATGCCATATGTTTATTGATGAGAAAATCGCTTTACTGGAAGAGCAGGGGCATATCGTGCCAACCCGCGATATATTGAAAACTCCTGAACAGATTGAAGGAATCAAAAAAAGCGCTGAGTTAAATACTGCCGTACTGGACCACGTTGCAAAACATATTTGCGCAGGAATGAGTACCGCTGAAATTGATAAACTTGTATATGATTACACAACCGAACACGGTGGAATCCCTGCACCTCTTGGCTATGACGGTTTCCCAAAAAGTGTTTGTACATCGTTAAATAACGAAATCTGTCACGGAATCCCTGATGAAAATATCATTCTTGCGGAAGGAGATATTATCAACGTAGATGTTTCCACTATTTTAAACGGCTACTTTTCTGACGCTTCAAGAATGTTTACAATCGGAAAACTTTCCGAGCGGGCAGAGAAAATCGTTCGGGTTACGGAAGAATGTGTGGAAAGAGGCCTTGAAATGGCAAAACCTTGGGGACACTTAGGTGACATCGCAGATGCAATCAACTCTCACGCACAGGCTAATGGCTATTCTGTTGTAGAAGATATTGGAGGACACGGAATCGGACTTGAATTTCACGAAGACCCTTTTGTTAGTTACGTTACACCAAAAGGAAGTGAAATGGTACTCGTTCCGGGTATGATTTTCACTATTGAGCCAATGATAAACGAAGGCAGCCCTGATTTCTTTGTCGATGAAGATAATGGTTGGACAGTTTACACGGAAGATGACGGTTTATCCGCTCAGATTGAATATATGGTATTAATTACAGAAGACGGTGCTGAGGTACTGACGAAATAAAATTGTGGAGCATATCAATGATATGCTCCACAGTTTATAACAAGAATATTTATAGTAGTTTTCCGGTCTTTATTATCAACACTACCTGCAAAATCAAAGCAACAAACAATGCAAGAAATGAAATAAAGGTTGAAATTTTCCTGTTTTCTTTCCACTCACGAAACTCATCAAACGTTATCTTTGGTAAAAGAATGAGAAGAACAAGATTTATTGCTATCCAATTGCGAACCAGACCAACTCCAATAATAATATAGATTATAATATCAATGATATAAGGGAAATATTGTTTTATATTTTTCATAGCAATCCACCTCGCTTGTGTATGTAACTCTTGTTCTAATAAGGAACAAAATTGATACGCCTTATAACTAAAATATTTATAATTTTACGTTCCTGATTATCAACATTAACACAGTAATGAAATAAAGCAGTGTAACAAAAACTGAAAGATAATTTAAAAATGTCTTTTTTTCTTTCCGCTCACAAAACAAATTAAACAACAGCCCTAGAAAAATAATAAAAAAACAGCATTTTCCGGCAGCCAGTGATAAACTAAAATAGTTCCAATAATAATCACAACTATTAGATTAACTATTAGAGATAAATATTGTTTTTTATTTTTCATAGCAATCCACCTCTCCTCGTATATGAAACTCTTGCTTTAATAAGGGACAACTTTCACTCCACCGTTTATAAAGTTAGACTTATTTTATATGGTCATTTCAATAATTGCAAGAAAATAATGTGTTTGAATTGCATTTTATAAAAACAATTTTAATTTTATTTCCAATATATGAATAAACACTTATTTTTTTCTTAAGAAGAATTATAATTTCTTTGTACATTTACCACCTATAATCCAAATAACACTATTAGCAGTTAAAGTCAAGACCACCGGCTTAGCCGGTGGCTTGCTTTGACCCTATAAGGGTCTATTACCGGCACTGGAGTCTAAAGACTCGCCGAAATAGGTTCGCCAAGCGCAACATCATTTACCCACTAAGCCCTAAAGGGCTTATTTTATTTGTTAGGTTTTACTGGCTCACCCGTGAACGGGTCAATATACTCTTTCAGTGTCATCTGATCATATTCCAAATCTTCTTGTAGCTGATTTACTATATATTCCTGTATTTTCTTTGCATTTTTCCCTACCGTATCTACATAATATCCTCGACACCAGAAATGTCTATTTCCATATTTATATTTCAAATTTGCATGTCTTTCAAATATCATGAGTGTACTTTTTCCTTTTAAGTACCCTACAAAGTACGATACACTTATGCTCGGTGGAATTTCTACTAGCATGTGTACATGATCTGGACATATTTCCGCTTCTACAATTTTTACACCTTTTCTCTTACATAACATACTCAAAATATTTGCAATGTCCTGCTTTATTTTTCCATATGCTACTTTTCTTCTATTTTTTTTTTCTTTTTCTTTTTTTTTCTTTCTTTTCCTTTTTTTTTTTTTTTTTCTTTTTCTTTCCTTCTTTTTTCTTTCTTTTTTTTTTTTTTCTTTTTTCTTTCCTTTCTTTTCTTTTTTCTCTTTTTTTTTTTTTCTTTTTTTTTTTTCTCCTCTTTTTCTCTTTCTTCTCTTTTTTTCTTTCTCTTTTTCTCTTCTC
>NZ_BAAHSH010000073.1:0-3905 GCF_054660755.1 Faecalimonas hominis | reverse complement strand
CAACATTTATTTTAGAGCCACAATATATTACAATGGAAAAACTCTCATATTTTCCTCTGATGAATCATACGATATGTTATGGAAATGAAGGGAGATTTACATATGTGTGAAAGTCAGGAGAAATATCAATATGTGGACGAGGCACCGTATCCTCCGGTGCAGGTCTGCGGAAGAAACCAAGACTATGCAATTGCAATACTTGGAAACATAGGGGCGTGTAATTCAGAGATGTCCGCGATTGCACTTTATTTTTATAACAGTATTATTTTGGGAGAATCATATGAGGAGGTAGGACGCATATTTCACAAAATCAGTATGGTGGAGATGCATCATTTGAATATTTTCGGAAGACTGTCAGAGATGCTGGGAGCAGAACCTAGGCTGTGGAGTGTGAATAGAGGGAGATTTACTTATTGGACGCCAAAGTGTAACAATTATCCGAGAAAGATTGACTCACTTCTAAAAAATGCGTATAAGGGAGAATTAGATGCAATAGATAAATATACGAAACAGTTGTCTTGGATAGAAGATGAGCATATCCGCGCGAATTTAGAAAGAATTATTTTAGACGAGAAATGTCATTTGAAGATATTTGAATCTTTGTATGAAAAATATTGTGAATAAAAAATGGGAGAGAACAATTGAGGTTCTCTCCCATTTAACTTAACTGATTTTATTTTGCATATAATTTTACAATTTCTACGGCTACATCAGTCATTAAATCCATACCTTCTACTGTAATGTGTTCGTATGGTCCGTGGTAACCGTGTCCGCCTGTTCCAAGGTTTGGACAAGGAAGTCCTTTGAAACTTAACTGGCAGCCGTCTGTACCGCCACGGATTGGAATAATGTTTGGAGTTACTCCGACGTTTTCACATGCAATTTTAGCGTTTTCGATAAGGTGCATACAAGTACCTACGATTTCAGCCATATTTCTATATTGTTCAGCGATTTCTAATTTAACTGTACCTTCGCCCCATTTCTCATTCATTAATTTTTCAATTAAACGAAGTGTGTTAAGACGGGCATTCATTAAAGAAGCATCGTGGTCTCTGACAATGTAATTTAATGTTGCTTTGCAAACATCTCCGCTCATGCTTACAAGATGGTAGAAACCTTCGTATTCTTCAGTTCCGCGAGGAGTTTCTCCCGCAGGTAACATAGAATTGATTTCCATAGCAACTAAACTTGCGTTAATCATTGTATTTTTGCTTGAACCAGGGTGAACGCTAAATCCTGTAATATCGAAAGTTGCTTTATAAGCATTGAAGTTCTCATACTGGATTTCTCCTTCCAAGTCACCGTCTAAAGTATAACCGAAGTCAGCGTCAAAAGTTTCTACGTCAAAACTCTGTGCGCCTGTTCCGATTTCTTCGTCAGGAGTAAATGCAACGCTAATCTGACCGTGAGGAATGTTTTCGCTAATGATTTTTTCCAACATAGTCATAATTTCAGCGATTCCGGCTTTGTTATCAGCGCCGAGAATAGTTGTTCCGTCAGAAGTGATTAAAGTGCGTCCCTTTAAACTTGGTAAATGTGGGAAATCTGCTACGGCAAGAGTACGTCCGCTTGTTCCGAGTACAAGATCTTCCCCATTATAGTTTTCTGTAACAACAGGAACAATATCATGGTCACAGAAGTCAGCAACCGTATCCATATGTGCGATAAAACCTAATTTTGTCTTATCTTCATAACCCGGTGTGGCTGGCAATTTTGCGTATACGAAGCATTTATCATTTACGTAGGCATTGTCAATTCCAAGTTGTTTTAATTCTTCTACTAAAATTTTTGCCAAGTCAAACTGACATTGAGAAGAAGGTACATTCTCACAGTTTTCATCACTTGGAGTGCGAACTACAACATAGTTCAATAATCTTTCATATGCTCTCATATTCACATATCTCCTTTAAAAAATTTTTTCATATCCTTATTATAGCATTAAAAAGACATATCTCAACAATTATTTTTCCAATGTATGCTAAATACTTTATGATGTATGAAAATACAAGTTTGACACTTATTTGTCAATGGTGTATAATTGAAAACAATTAGGCGAAAACTAAAGATTTATACAAGGAGGGTAATATGGGACAGATGAATAAATATACAATCAATGTATACTCAGAGTTAGTGAAAGAACAGGACAATTTATTGGAAGAGGAATTGTACGGAAAAGAGCAGACAACTATTGAACAGTTGACATTTGACTCAAAAAAGGTAACGGAAAATACACTTTTCATTTGTAAAGGAATGGCTTTTAAAGAGGAGTATTTAAAAGAAGCGGTAAAAAATGGCGCAGTTTGTTATATCAGCGAACAGAAATATGAATTAGACGAAGATGTTCCTTACATTCTTGTGAAAGATATTAGAAAGGCTATGCCGGTATTAGCGAATAAGTTCTTTAATGAAGCATGGAAAGAATTAAATGTAATTGGTATTGGCGGAACAAAAGGAAAATCAACTTCCGTATATTACATGAAATCTATTTTAGATGATTATTTAGCGGCAAATGGTAAGAAAGAGAGTGCGGTTATTTCTTCAATCGATATTTATGATGGTGTTGAGAAAATAGAATCACACATTACAACACCTGAGGCAGTAGAACTTCACGGATATTTCAGAAATGCTGTGAATTGCGGTATGGAATTTGTTGAGATGGAAGTATCCAGCCAGGCATTGAAATATGGCCGTGTAAATGAGATGATGTTTGATGTGGCAGTATTTTTGAATATTTGCGAAGACCATATCAGTCCGATTGAACATAAGGATTTTGAAGATTACTTCTCTTCAAAACTTCTTATTTTCCAGAAAACGAAGACTGCAGTTGTGAACTTAGACGCGGATTTCTCTGACAGAATTTTGGAAGCAGCACAGTGTGCTCCAAAAGTTGTGACAATCAGTACGAAGAATGAGAATGCAGATTTTTATGCTTACAATATCCATAAAGAAGGAGACGGAACGATTTTCAATGTTCGCTGTGCAGAGTTTGATAAAGAATTTGAATTAACTATGCCAGGATTCTTTAATGTGGAAAATGCACTTGCAACTATTGCCGTTGCAAACCAGTTTAACATTCCTGTAGAATTTATGTATTCCGGATTGAAAAAAGCAAGATCAAGCGGAAGAATGGAACTTTCGACAAGTGATGATAATAAAATCATCGCAGTTGTAGATTACGCTCATAATAAATTGAGTTTTGAAAAACTGTTTTCTTCTATTAAGGAAGAATATCCTGACAGAGAGATTATCAGTATTTTCGGCTGTCCGGGTAAAAAAGCATTTACAAGACGTCGTGATTTAGGTACAATCGCAGGAAAATATGCGAAGAAAGTATATTTGGCAGCCGAGGATCCGGGATATGAACCTGTAGAAGAGATTTCAAGAGATATTGCTGAATATGTGGAAGCACAGGGCTGTCCTTACGAAATGATTGAAGACAGAGGAGAAGCAATTAAGAAAGCCATCGAATCTGTGGAAAATCCGTCGATTCTTTTGATTACGGGAAAAGGAAATGAAACAAGACAGAAATACGGTTGTGAATATGTAGACTGTCCGTCCGATACAGATTATGTAAAAAAATATCTTGATGAGTATAACAAAAATCATCAGTAAAAGAAAGGGGCTGTTGCAAAAGTAGATGAATAATCTACTGGAGCAACAGTTCCATTTTTATGTCCTAAAAACAGAAAACGGACTCCGAAGAGTCCGCAATCCATGGTATAATAAGATATGACTAATAAATTAAAATACCATAAAAATTATACCGAATTCGGCGAACCTTATCAACTGGTTTTGCCACTAAATTTAGAAGGTTTGATTCCTGATGATGATTCTGTCCGACTGCTGAGCCACGAACTGGAGGATTTAGATTACAGCTTGCTGTATCAGGCTTACTCTGCCAAAGG
>NZ_BAAHSH010000072.1:0-854 GCF_054660755.1 Faecalimonas hominis | reverse complement strand
TAGGACTTTAAGTTCATATCAGACATCATCATAGTGGCAATGGTACGGGAATCAACTTTATCCGTTTTCGTCTTTCTAAGGCTGAGACTTTTTCTGTAAAGATTGGTATGTAACGGATTGATAACGTAGGTGGTCAGACCTTTATCAAGAAGAAATCCCAGAAGATTGTAACTGTAGTGTCCGGTGGCTTCCAGTCCTACTTTTACTTTGGTTAAATCATCTGAAACGGATTCGACTCTTTGAAATAAGGTTTCAAACCCCTTACGATTGTTAGGTATGGTAAAAGATTTGAATAATACTTCACCATCTGAATTTGTGAGAAAGCAGTCGTGCTTATCTTTGGCAACATCAATTCCAACGTAAATCATAAGAAATCTCCTTTGAATAAATTTGATACTGTTTAGAGCCACAGGTACTCTTTGCGATTGTAACCTCGTTCTAAATAAACCGTCATGCGGTATCTAACTGATTAACAACTATACAAAGAGACTGTGGTTGTAGCCTTTCGTAAACCATCGAATGGTAGGAGGTTTTAAACAATCCACAGTATCTCCAACAGTATAGCATATAGACCTTGGAGAGGGTCTATAAACACTACTACTTTATAATACGAGGAGGAAATTATGGAGAAAAAAATGACATTTAATTATTTTTACGGTACTGAAGCTGATCAGTTCAGCTTCTACCGCATACCAAAAGCATTATTTACAGACAGTTACTTTAAAGATTTATCAAGCGATGCTAAAATTTTATACGGACTGATGTTGGATCGAATGTCTCTTTCCATCAAGAATCAGTGGTTTGACGACAAAAACAGAGCATATATCTACTTTTCTATCGAAGATATCATGGAA
>NZ_BAAHSH010000071.1:0-16806 GCF_054660755.1 Faecalimonas hominis | reverse complement strand
AAAAGTTTCATACTCTCGCTTTGGCTAAAGTTGGATTTAAAGCATATATTTCTTCCGGTACACTTAAAGTAGCACCATTATAATGCTTCAATCTCTACAATACCATCGTCGTGAATAAATGCTACATCAATAAATGTATATGTATTATATATAGCTACTATCAAACATATAATTGCCACCATTTTTATCCAAAAGAAATATTTTTTCCTTTTAAATTTTAGAAAAACAACAATCGGCAATATAATATTAAGAATTGGTATTCTACACGCTGCTAAAAGCAATATACTACACAGCAATGGCACTATTGCATCACCTTTAGAGGAAGAAACTCCTTTTACCCCTTCAACAATGGGCTTTTCTATCGAGTTATCTTCCTCTTCTTTTAACATTATTTCAACGCTTACTCTATAAATTTCCGATAACTTTTGTATCGACTTAATATCTGGGATAGAAGTGTCATGTTCCCAACGGGAAATCATCTGCCTTGTTATATTTAACTTTTCTGCCACTTCTTCCTGAGACATTTTTCTCTCCCTTCTATATTTACATAACTTTTCTCCTAGTGTCATCTTTACTCTCCTCTACATTTTCTATTTTCCAAAACAATATTACTATAGAATTCTACTCCATATAAATCTGTTTGAATTGAAACATATATCGTTATTCCCATAAATATTATACACTGCTATAACTAAATAAACAACTGCTAACCTTCTAAATAAAAACCAGGTATTTCTCCTATTCCTACGAAATCCCCTTCATCGTCAGTTGTATTCTCTTTTTCTTCACATCAACACTCATCACTTTCACGTCCACAATATCTCCCACACTCACTACTTCCAATGGGTGCTTGATAAATTTCTTATCCGTAATCTGTGAAATATGCACTAAGCCGTCCTGATGTACCCCAATATCTACAAAAACACCAAAGTCAATTACATTTCGCACAGTTCCTTTTAAAACCATTCCCTCCGTTAAATCTTTCATTTCCAACACATCTGTTCTCAAAATCGGTTTTGGCATCTCATCACGAGGATCGCGTCCCGGTTTTTCCAATTCCTTTATAATATCTTTTAAAGTAATCTCGCCTACTTCCAGTTCATTTGCCAATTTTTTCTCATCTTTTATTGTTTTTGAGAGAGAGGAAAGTTTCCCTTCTGCAATATCCTGAAGAGAAAAGCCCTGTTTTTCCAGCAATTTTTCCGCCACTTCGTAAGATTCAGGGTGTACGCTTGTACTGTCCAGAGGATTTTTACCTCCCTGAATTCTCATAAATCCCGCACATTGTTCAAATGCTTTCGGTCCTAATTTTGCCACTTTCAATAATTCTTTACGACTTTTAAAACGTCCGTTTTCTTCACGGTAAGCGACAATATTTTTTGCCACCGCGGAAGAAATTCCCGAAATATAAGATAACAGAGGAGCTGACGCCGTGTTTAAGTCTACCCCTACCTTATTTACACAGTCCTCCACAACACCCGATAAAGTTTCACTTAATTTTTTCTGGTTCAAATCATGCTGATACTGTCCTACACCGATAGATTTCGGCTCAATTTTTACCAATTCCGCAAGAGGATCCTGCACACGTCTGGCAATTGATGCGGCGCTTCTCTGTCCCACATCAAACTGCGGAAATTCTTCCGTTGCCAGTTTACTCGCCGAGTACACAGATGCTCCCGCCTCATTTGTAATCATATACTGTACGTTTTCCGGTATTTCTTTCAATAATTCTACAATAATCATCTCAGATTCTCTGGAAGCAGTTCCGTTTCCAAGAGAAATCAATGTAATTCCATATTTGCGAATCAGTTTCTTCAAAGTTTCCTTTGCCTGTGCAATCTTCTGCGGTGTTGTCGGGGCAGTCGGATAAATAACCGTTGTGTCCAGCACTTTTCCCGTTTCGTCCACCACCGCAAGTTTGCAGCCTGTACGGAATGCCGGATCCCAGCCAAGTACAACTTTATTTGCAATTGGAGGCTGCATTAATAACTGTTCTAAATTTTTCCCAAAAACAGAAATTGCTCCGTCTTCTGCTTTTTCCGTCAATTCATTCCTAATTTCACGTTCAATCGCAGGGGCAATCAGACGTTTATAACTATCTTCTATCGCTTCTTTTAAAATCGGTGTTGTATAAGCATTATCACTGTGAATTACTTTCTTTTCCAAATATTGAATCACTTTTTCTTCAGGCACTTCAATTTTTAATTGGAGTATTTTTTCCTTTTCTCCACGATTTAACGCAAGAACACGATGTCCCGCAAGTTTATTGACAGGTTCTTCAAAGTCATAATACATTTCATATACCGACTCCACTGTATCATCTTTTGCCGTAGAAATTAGTTTTCCCTGTTTTGCGGTAAAGTTGCGGAGATAAATACGATAATCCGCCTCATCTGAAATATATTCCGCGATAATGTCTTTTGCCCCCGCAAGCGCCTCCTCAACAGTTTGTACTCCCTTTTCTTCGGATAGATAAGCCTTTGCACTTTCCTCTACAGGGACATTTGTTTTCTGCATCGTAATCAATGCAGCCAATGATTCAAGACCTTTTTCTTTTGCAATTGTTGCTCTTGTTCTTCGTTTCGGTCTGTACGGGCGGTACAAATCATCGACAACCACTAGTGTTTCCGCCATCATAATCTGTCTGCGAAGTTCTTCCGTTAATTTTCCCTGTTCCTCAATGCTCGATAATACCTGTTCTTTTTTCTCTTCCAAGTTTCTTAGATAGGTCAGCCTTTCAAACAACTGTCTTAACTGCTCATCATTTAATGAACCTGTCACTTCTTTTCTATAACGTGAAATAAAAGGAATCGTATTCCCTTCATCAATTAATTTTACCGCTGCCTCTACCTGCCATTTTTTCACACCTAATTCTTCTGTTAATTTTTGATTTATATCCATAATAATTTTTTCTCCTCTTTTTTTATTAGCAGATTTATTATACTCTCTTCTCCTCCTAATCTCAATGTTATCCTGAAACGCAAAATGAGACGAGATTTTCATCTCGTCCCATTTACTATTACTTATCTGTTTCTTTTTCTCCATACAAGAAGAACTGTTGCTGCTGCCAGCATAAGCATTCCTGTCTCGGCAACCGGAGAAGCATCGCCTGTTTTTACAGGTTTGTGATTTCCACCTGATGGTTTTCCTGAATTATCCGGCTTATCCGTATTCCCTGAATTACCTGAATTGCCTGGATTGCCTGGATTGCCCGGATCGCCCGGATTTGGATCCGGATTCGGTTTCTCGTCTTCTTTTACCAAACCTGCTTCTGCTGCGAGAAGTTTTGTTAATGCGTCTTCCACTTCTTTCTGTGTTGCTTCTTCATTTTTAAGAACTGCTTTTGCTTCTTTTAACGCCTCTTTCAGTGTCTTCACACTGTCTTTTGTGTAACCGTCTAAGTCTAATTTTTCAATGCGGTTTACTGCCTCCTGCAATTTACTGAAGTCCGCACGTTTCTGTGCCGAATCAATTGCGTCGTTCAATGCTTTTGCCGCACTGTCAATCTGTTCCTGTGTTACACTTTCGTCATCTTTTTCAAATGCTTTGAGTACGTCTTCTGCCGCTTTCTTTGCTGCCTGCACTCTGTCCCATGAAGACGGAGTCACATCTTCTTCTTTGATTGTTTCTGCCTTCTCAATCGCATCTTTTAATGCGGTTACATCGGCTTTTTCTACAAGTTTATTCTGTGCATCTAAAAGTGCAACTTTGGCATCATTGACCTCTTTCTGTGTTGCGTCTTGATTTTCCAGAACTTCTTTTGCTTTATTTAACGCTTTTTCAAATGCTTCATAAGATTTCTTTGTATAAGAATCTTTGTTTTCCACTACATCTTTTGTATTTGCCACTGCATCTTTTAAGTCTTTGATGTATACCAGTTTGTCTTTTGCATCTTTCAACGTATCATAAGCGTTCTGTACTTCTTCTTTTGTAGGAGCATCTTTCTTCAACACTTCTTTTGCCGCATTTAATGCTGTCTGCATTTCATTCCAGCCTTTGTCGAAGTAATTGTCTTTCTGAAGTTTTTCACATTCATCAATTAAATACTGCAAATTCTGTTTGTCTGCCTCTGATGCTGAATTATCTTCTTCCGCGTCAAAATCAAGCCAAAGGACAACATTTTCTGCTTTTGGATCAGTTGCTTTGTTTAACTGGTCTGCATTTAATGCCTGATTGAATACTCTCACCTGTTCAAAAGTAAGTTCAGACTGTCTTCCTGTTTTCTGTGGTTCATAACCTACAGAGAATGTATTTTCACTCTTATGAACTGATTTTGTTCCTGCTTTTTCCGTCACTTCATTATCTACATATACTTTCAGTGTCTTTCCGTCGTATGATGCTGATAATGTGTGCCATTTATCGAAGAAGTCATTTGGAAGTTGTTCTGTTGTCGCCTGTAACCATGTCGTTCCGTCACTTATGAATGCGTCAATATGGACATCATTTCTGTTTTTGTCGTAGTAAATACGGTAAGCAAAACTGTTGTCACCCATACTTGCAATCATATTGTGTTTTTCATGTGGATTCGTCTGATCCCATACACCTGTATCAGCAGATTTTACTGATGCCGGAACATATACTCTTGATGATACGGTAAATGCGTTGTTTCCTGAAATAGCATCATTTACTACTTTATTCTTATCATCTACAGAGAAGTATCCTTTTAAAGCACCTGTTTCTTTTGTTTCACCTTTTGTAAACTGTGCCGTATTTGGAAGAATTGTATCCAGTTTGTTTTTACTTGAATCAATAATCGTCTGGTCTTCCTGCTCAGGTTTTGCCGTAACGGTAATCTGCGCTTCTGCCGTTAATTCTTCTTTACCGTTTACATTTTCTACTTTCAGTACATAATTACCCGCTTCTGCATTTTCGGAAACAACTACGGTTGCTTTTGTATAATCATCTGTACTGTAGTTTACTTCAATACCTTCTGCATTAAATCCGTCCGCATCTAATATACTCCATTTTACGCTTGTCAGTTTCGCATTTGCGTTGTCCGGTACAAGTGTAAATTCTTTTGAGTTTCCAACTTCGATTGCTGCTTTTGCAGGATCAATCGTTACTTTGTAAATGTTTTCTTTGTCTCTGTGTTTAATATCTTTCATATCTACCCAGAGTGCTACATTTTCATCTTTTGCCTCAATGGCAAGTTTATCACTGTTCTGCGCTGCAACTTCATCTGCTGTCAATGCTTTGCCGTATACATGTACGGAAGAGAAATCTGCTGCGGAACTTCTGTTTGTGGACGGGCAGCCACCGATTGTAAAATCATAATCAGAATGTGCGACGCCTTCTGTTGTTTCAGTCGCTTTTTCTTTCATTAATTTCCCGTCTGCATACAACTGAATTTTGTGATTTGCATCATCATATACACCGACAATCTGATGTTCTTTACCAAGCCAGTTTGCTTTCTGCTCCTCCGTCATCTGGTATTCGATGCTTCTCCATGATCCACCTGCATAAATATGGAAGTCGATATAGCTTGTTCCCCTTGTACGAAGTGCGAATGCTTCATCACCTTTTCCCGCAAACATGTTGTAATCCAATGAACCTGTCGGTGTCACTTTCGTTTCCACTGTAAATGATTTATTTCCTTCCAAAACAGGATTTAATACTTCGTTAAACGGAACTGCAAGTTTTCCGTTCATCACGACAGTTTCACCGTTCTTTTTAAATTTTGCAGAAGATTCATATGGGATTTCCAAAGCATTTTTGCTTAAATCCTGAATATAAGTTTCTTTATCTTCTAATGCTTTTACTTCTTTTACATATCCTTCTACTAATTTGCTTCTGTCTTTATCTTTGTTTACGATGGCAGCCTGCTCTTTTGTCATTGCGTTTACATCTGCCTGAAGTTCTTCCACTTCTTCTAACTGACTGTAGTCGTATACAACGAAAGAATCGATACGGTCAATTAAAGACTGCGCATATTCTTTATCATAGTCTTCTCTGTTGAAAGAAGAAACTTCGTGATAAGATTTTGCCATGTTTCCTAAACTTTCTGGATTTGCATTTTTATCTGCAGGAATCATTGTAAATTCCCACTCATATACTTTGCTTGCCGGAAGTTGATACTGTGCCAAAGGTCCAGGGCCACAGGTTGCTCCACCTGTACCGAGTGAACCGTAGTTTACACTTAAGATTGTTTCTTTTCTCGGAGTCAAACCGTAAACATGTGTAACTGCATTCAAATCGTCCGGTGTAAAGTGAAGAGCGCTCGCCTCTACTTTATCTTTTGCTGAAATCAAAAGTGCCGTATTACTGTTATCACTCTTAACTGAGAGCCATTTTACATCTGTAAGGTTTCCTGTGTCATCTACCTTCAAATATGGATAGAAGAAATCTGTTACCGTATTTGTATAGATGCCCTGTCTTGCATTTGTTTTTCTGTCATTAAATGTTTCCACCGGTCCGTTTCCGTACCATGTTACATCTTCAAATCCTTCCGGAAGTGTCATCATTGAACCGACACGGATAAAGTTGCCCATACCGCTCTTTGTTGCGTCCACTGACATTTTGACAGATACTTCCCCGCTTCCGTTGATTGTATATACAATCGTTTCTTTTGTGTTCTTTGCGTCCGGGAATACTAAATCTGCCGTAATGACATTCTGTCCCACTTCATTTTTTTCTGCTTTTACAGATTCAACTTTAATGTTTTTCTCTACATTCTGCCATGCTCTGTCAAATGAAACTTTATCATTTTCTACAAGTCCTCTCCAGAAGTTTGGAACAGGACCTTCCTTCACTAAAGTTTCTCCATTATAGGTATAGTTTTTCATTGTACCTGTTGCTTTATCAATGGAGAATGCAAATTTTTCTCCTTTCACTTCAAAAGCGCTCTCTGTCTCATTTACCGTAACCGCTTTATCACTCACCTGTGGTGCTGCCTGCTCTACAGTGACCGGAACTTCAATCTGAGACCATGACATCTCAGCGCCTTTCTTAGCCCACTCTGTATCTGCTTTCAGACTTACGGAAATATTCAGATAATATTCTGTTCCTGCCGGAATCTTTTCAGGCATGGTAAACGGCACTTTAATTGTTCCGTTTGTCTGTGGAGCAACATCAGTATCTGCTACTGTTCCTGATTGAATTTCTTTACCGTTTTCCATCAACTGCCATGTCACGTCATATTCATTTAAGTTTTCGAAATTACTTTCGTTATATACTTTTATCTGACGTGCATCTAAGTCCGCAACATCTGCGCTGAACCAGAAATTCTGATACTGATATTTTACTTCCATTAATTCCGGCTGTGGATTTCTGTCCGGGCTTACTAAACCGTTTTGACAGAAACTGTTATCGTTCGGAACATCTCCCCAGTCTCCGCCGTATCCGTAGAATTTGCCTTTGATTTCATCAGCATACAGGTTTTTATGTGCGTTTTCCGTTGCGTAATAATCCCAGCCGCTTGCCTGTGCTTTTGTATGTTCATCAGCGTAATCTAACCAAAGTACAACGCTCTTATCCTTTGAAGAAATCGCAGGTGTCGTGAAATTCTGCGCTTTCAATTCCTCTGCCGTGAGCGCCTTGTTGTAAATTCTTGCTACGGAAATCTGTCCGTCTACTTTACGTCCGTGTATATTATCATAGCCTACACCTACAGGGCTGTCACTTGCTGCAATCTTATCATTCACATTATTTGTTGCGAGTTGTTTACCGTCCACGTAAATACTAATCTTTCCTTTATCGTAAACGCCCGCTACCTGATGCCACTGATTTTCCCAGTTTGCCGGGAAGTCACAGGAAACACTCTTCCAACTATTATCTGCATAGATGAAAAATTCAAGCCCTTTTCCTGAACTCTGTGTCTTCAATGCAACCTGAGTATCACCCTTTGACAATAATACGCTGTTTTGAGATGACGATGCAGGTTTTACAATTGTTTCAAATGTGAAAGATTTACCTGTTCCGGATAATGCTGCATTGTATTTTTCATTCTGATCCATGATTGTGTAACCGCTGAATGCTTTTCCGCCGTTCATGCTTCCTTCTCCGGCATTATCAATCCAGTTTTCTTCCTCACCGATTGCATCACCGGATACACCTGTTTTATCCGTTACACCATATTCATAGCCAAGTTCGTCTAAATCTACTTCTCTCGCCTGGTCTACCCAGTCCCAAACAAATCCTCCAAGCATATTGTCTGCACTTCTGATAGCGTCCCAATATTCCTTCAGGTTACCGACAGAGTTTCCCATACCATGTGCATACTCGCAGAGAACATATGGAATCTTGCCTTCCCCTGCTCTTCCCTGTGTTGTGTCCACACTCGGATACATATTACTTCCCATATCCGTTCCCATTTTATCGTTCTGACCTTCACTGTGTACCGGTCTTGTCGGGTCATTATTTTTGAAATACCAAATCATATCTCTGAACATTCCGTTGGAAGTGTTCGGATCTGATGTATATACCATCTCATTACCGATTGACCAGATAACAATTGCCGGATTATTTTTCAGGCGTTTGTATGATGTTTCTGTTCTGTCCATCGCAAGTTCATAGAACAGTCCTTTGGCATTATGGTCATTCATAATTGCGTGACTTTCCATATTTGTCTCACCAATCATATACAATCCATAAGAATTACATAACCAGTAAAAATAGTCATCATTACTGTAATGAGATGTTCTCACTGCGTTTAAGTTATTCTGTTTCATCAGTTTAACATCTTCAAGTATTGTTGACTGTGGAACCGCTTTTCCATAGAATGGGTCTGTATCGTGGCGATTCGCTCCTTTTAATAAAAGACGTTCTCCGTTAATTTTTACCGGATCCCATTTCTTCGTTGTTACGTTATAGTTTTTATCTACTTCCGTGCGTGTAAATTCAATTTCACGGAATCCAAGTTGTGTGGAAACAGTTTCCACTGCATTTCCGCTTTCATCTACAAGTGTTAAAACAAGAGCATACAAATTCGGATTCTCTGCTGACCAGAGTTTTGGATTTGCCACCTTTGTTTTCAACTCTACTGTCTTTGTTTTAGTCGATACAACCTCTTCCACCGGAACAGATACTCCTCCCAAAATATCATTTCCGTCTTTATCCAGTGCTTTCGCCTGAATTTTATATCCGCTCTGTGCTGCATCGGAAAGGTTTCGTATATCTGCTGAAATCTTAAGTGTTGCATTCTTATAAGAAGAATCTAAATCTGTACGAACCGTATAATCTTTAATCTGCATAAGCGGTGCACTTGTCAGATAAACATCACGGAAAATACCACCGTCATAAATCATATCCTGGTCCTCAAACCATGTACCGTCACAGAATTTATGTACTTTAACGGCCAAAATATTTTCGCCTTCCTGCAAGTAGTCTGTCACATCAAAATGATGCGGACTGTAACTGTCCTCGCTGTACCCTACTTCTTTACCGTTTACATATACATAGTATGCGGATTCCACACCCGCAAAGTTTAAGTATACTCTCCGTCCGTCATTTAACATTTTATCGTCCACTGTAAATGTCTTGCGGTAAAGTCCTACCGGGTTGTAATTTGTCGGGGCATTCGGTGCAGATACATTTTGGTCATACTTAGACTGCCACGGCATCTGTACGTTTGTATAAATGGAAAAATCAAAATCATCTCTCGTCCAACTCTTCGGCAATTCCACCGACTTCCAGCCGTCCGCCTCCTGTTTTTGATAATCCTTTGTCATGAAGCCGTTTTCGCCCATGAACTTCTGTGCCTGCTCCTGATTCTGTACAACAGTCAAATCCCATTTCTGATTTTTTCCTGTCAGCAGTTGGAAGTATTCTGAGTTCTCCCGCGCGTTATAATCCCAAACCGCACCTGCTGCGGACGCCGTATCCTGATAAGGAATGATGCTGACACCCGCATCTTCTCTGTTGATTCCGAATACGTCCTCCCCCGTTACCTGTTTGCCGTCTACATCTTCGTAGTCCGTTCCTGTCCATTCTTTGTGGGTAAATTTCGTCTTATCCACGTCCGCTCTGATTTTCTCCGACGGGTTCAAAGACTCCTGCGCCCTGACGGTAAGTGTCCCTTGCGGGAAACTTGTTCCAATCATCGCCGCCACCAAAAGAAGGGCAGTGATTTTTTTCTTCTTCATACTTTTTCCTCCTTTTTTCAAAGATTTGATAAAGCGTATCTATTTTGTATTATATACCGTTTTTTTAACATTTTCAGTACATTTTTTTAGGAAAATTGTATAATTTTTTAATGTTTTCAGCAAGAAAAACGGTAGGAGGCAAAAAGGGACAGGGCAAAACGTAATTAGGGACGTAGCATTTCTTAATTTTACTACGTCCCTAATTACAGTTTACAGTACGGAAATAAATTTTCTGAATTCTTTTCTTCCTTCTTCAGTGCATTTATATACGCCCGCATCTTCTAATACATGTGTAAATACGATTCCGATTTCTTCCTGTAAAATATCCATGACATTTTCTTTTGTAATCTCCGCATATTTTGGCAGGAATGTATCTGTCCATTCTTTATGTTTTGCAATTTTTTCGTTTGAACTGATATCTTTTCCTTCGACAATGTAGTCTGCAAGGATTTCCATTTCTTCTTTAAGTCTTGCAGGGAGAACTGCCAACCCCATTACTTCAATCAGACCGATGTTTTCTTTTTTGATATTGTGCCATTGAGCATGCGGGTGATATACGCCCAGCGGGTGCTCATCTGTTGTAATATTGTTGCGAAGCGCCAAGTCTAATTCATATGTGTCTCCAACTTTTCTCGCAATCGGTGTGATCGTGTTGTGTGTCTCTCCGTCTGTCTCAGCATAGACAAATGCGTCCTCGTCCGTATATCCTCTCCATTTATCTAAGATATGTGCGCCCAACTCGATTAATCTTGTCTCATCTTTTCCACGTAAACGGATAACGGATAACGGCCAGTGTACAATTCCAGCTTCCACATCTTCAAATCCTTCTACGGAAAATGTTTCTTCCATAGGCGCTTTTGCCATTGCGAATGTGTAGTTTCCGCCCTGGAAATGGTCATGGCTTAAAATAGAACCGCCTACGATTGGCAGATCAGCATTAGAGCCTAAGAAATAATGTGGAAGTAATTTTACAAAGTCAAACAACTTGATAAATGTCTGTTTCTCGATTTTCATCGGTGTATGCTGTCCGTTAAATACGATACAGTGTTCATTGTAATATACATATGGAGAATACTGGAATCCCCACGCACTGTCATTTACAGTGATTGGCATAATACGATGGTTTTCACGGGCCGGGTGATTTACTCTTCCGGCATACCCTTCGTTTTCCACACAGAGCTGACATTTCGGATAACTGCTTGACTTACTGTTTTTCGCTGCTGCGATGGCTTTTGGATCCTTTTCCGGTTTTGACAGATTGATTGTAATGTCAATCTCTCCGTATGGGCTGTCCACTTTCCATTTTCTGTCTTTACATACACGGTAACGGCGAATGTAATCGCTGTCCTGACTTAGTTTATAATAATAGTCTGTCGCCTCTTTCGGAGAAACTTCGTATTTCTTTGCAAAAGTTTCCTGTACCTGTGCCGGACGTGGAACGAGACAATTCATCATTTTTGTATCAAACAAATCACGGTATACGATGCTGTCCTCAATAATTCCTCTCGCACACGCCTCATCTAATAATTCTTTTAAAATTTCTTCCAGATTTAACTCTTCCCCTTCAATGGAAACGTCCTCATATTCGTCTTCCTTGAATAATTCTAACAATAAGTTGGTTGTATAAATGCGTTCGCACTCAGGTGTCAGACCTGTTTCAACACCATACTCTACCAGTTTTTTAATGCTTTTACTTAACATAACTTCCTCCACATTTTCGCTTTTATGCCAATACTCCTGCTCCGTCTCCGATATCCACTACATAGAATTCTGCTTTATGTCCTACTTTTTCTTCATATTTCTGACCGATTGTCTCAATGAAGTTGTCCACTGCGTCATTCTTTACAATGCTGACTGTGCAGCCACCGAATCCGCCTCCTGTAATTCTTGAGCCGATTACGCCTTCTGTTGCCCATGCAAGGTCTACTAAAATATCTATTTCTTCACAGGATACTTCATAGTCATCTCTTAAGGAAGTGTGTGAAGCGTTCATTAATTTTCCAAATGTTTCGATATCATTTGCTTTTAAAGCCGCTACCGCCTTAATTGTTCTCTGGTTTTCGTATACGGCGTGTTTTGCACGTTTCTGTCTGACAGAGGATTTGATTGCGTCTTTGTGTGCTTCAAATTCTTCCTCAGATAAGTCTCCCAATGTCTTAATATCCGTAACTTCCTGTAATTCTTTCAACGCTGTCTCACATTCGTTTCTTCTGTCGTTATATGCGGAATCCACAAGGCTGTGTTTTACTTTACTGTTGACAATGACGATTTTCGCGTCTTCCAATACAACAGGTGCATATTCATAGTGAAGTGTATTCGTATCTAAAAAGATTGCGTTATCTTTTTTACCCATTGCACTTGCAAACTGATCCATAATTCCACAGTTACAGCCGTTAAAATTATTTTCAGAATACTGTCCGATTAATGCAATGTCTACCATAGATACATCAAATCCGAATAAATCTTTTAAAACAACTCCCGTTAATACTTCCAAAGAAGCTGATGAGGAAAGTCCTGAGCCGTTTGGAATATTTCCATAGATTAAAATATCCATACCGCCTGTCAATTTGTATCCTCTCTTCTCAAATGCCCACATAACTCCCTTCGGATAGTTTGTCCAGCCTGCCGCCTCTGAAGGAACTAAATCATTCAAATCAGACTCGATAATTCCCAACGAAGAAAAGTTTGCCGAATAAAATCTCAACACATTGTCTGTTCTTTTTTTCACAATTGCATATGTACCGATTGTAAGAGCACACGGAAATACATGACCTCCGTTGTAGTCTGTATGTTCACCGATTAAGTTTACACGTCCCGGTGCAAAATATGCTCTGACCTCTTCATCTGTCCCAAATATTTCTTTAAACTGTTCAATCAACTTCGCTTTCACTCTTCTATTCTCCTTTGTTACTATAATTTATACAAAAATGCATTCTATTGGCATTATACCATAATTTGCACTACTATCAAAGTTTTTCATATATTTTTCTGTGACAATCCAACTAGTCAAATATTCCACAAATTCATCTAAAATCTTCACTTTGTAAACTTTGACTATATTTTAACTTTTATTGTATATTTTCTTGTTATATATTACAATGAAGGTTATAAATAGATTCTATAGAGAGGTGATTTTATGAGCAGACTGGAAATTGCTACACCCAACAAAGCACAGGTTGTTGTAGAAGGGCTTTACAAAGATTTGGAACGAAGAATCGAGGCAAGCCCTCCGGGATTATGTCCTGTAGATATGGCAAGGGCTTTTCTTGAACTTTGTCACGCACAGACTTGTGGAAAATGTGTACCGTGCCGTGTTGGTCTCTGGCAATTGAAGAATTTACTCACGGACGTATTGAACGGAAATGCAACTTTAGATACACTTGATTTAATGGAGGACAGCGCATTGTCAATTATGCAGTCCTCCGACTGTGCCATCGGATACGAGGCGGCACACATGGTATATAAGGCGCTTGTCGGTTATCGGGAAGATTTTGAGGAACATATTCGGGAAGGGCGCTGTACATGTACATATAACCAGCCGGTACCTTGCGTTTCCCTCTGTCCTGCAAAAGTGGATATACCTGGATATATCGCTCTTGTCGGTGAAGGAAGATATGAGGACGCCATTCGTTTAATCCGCAAAGACAACCCGTTCCCTACAACATGCGGTTTCATTTGCGAACACCCTTGCGAAGCGAGATGCCGCAGAAATATGGTGGACGATGCCATAAATATTCGCGGTTTGAAGCGTTTTGCAGCAGATTATGCCGGAAAAGTTCCACCGCCAAAATGTGCCGAATCCACAGGAAAACGTATCGCTGTTGTTGGCGGAGGTCCCGGCGGACTTAGCAGCGCCTATTATTTACAGTTGATGGGACATCAGGTTACCGTGTATGAAATGCTTCCAAAATTAGGCGGAATGCTCCGATACGGTATTCCAAACTACCGTCTTCCAAAAGAGCGTCTGGACGATGACATTGACGCTATTTTACAGACTGGCGTGGAAGTAAAATACGGACTGCGAATCGGAAAAGATATTACTATCCAAAGCCTTCGTGCCGAGTATGACGCCGTTTTAATTACAATCGGTGCAAGCACGGATAAAAAACTCGGTATTGAAGGAGAGCAGGCTGACGGTGTTCTCTCTGCCGTACAATTTTTGCGCGATGTGGGCAAAAATCAAAATCCTGATTTAACGGGACAGGAAGTTGCCGTTATCGGTGGCGGGAATGTTTCCATGGACGCTGTCCGCACAGCTGTCCGCTTAGGCGCTAAGAAAGTAAGTATCGTATATAGAAGACGTGTTGCTGATATGACTGCCCTCCCTGACGAAATTGAAGGTGCAGTTGCAGAAGGAATTGAAGTACAGACGTTAAAAGCCCCTTCCAAAATTGATGTAGACGAAAACGGACATGTGAAGGGACTTTATGTCACTCCGCAAATGATTAGCAAAATCAAAGACGGACGTGCAAGCGTAAAACCTACGGGTGAAGAAGACATTTACATTCCTTGCACAACACTTATCGTTGCCATCGGACAGGATATTGAATTCCAGCACTTTGAAGAAGCCGGAGTTCCTGTCAAACGCGGAAGAATTATGTCTGAGAAATACGGCGGTTTCGATGATATACCGGGCGTATTTGCGGGCGGTGACTGTGCTACGGGACCTGCTTCCGTTATCAAGGCAATCGCGGCTGCAAAAGTTATCGCAGCAAATATTGACGAATATTTAGGATTTAACCATATTATTTCTTGTGATGTGGAAATTCCTGAACCAAACTTAGACGACAGAACTCCTTGTGGAAGAGTAAATATGACCGAGCGTGAAGTCTGTCAGCGTATCCACGACTTTGAGGGAGTGGAAAACTGCATGAGTGAAGCGGAAGCAAAACAGGAATCTTCACGCTGCCTGCGTTGTGACCACTTTGGTTTTGGCATATTTAAAGGAGGTAGAGAGAAATTATGGTAAATTTAACAATTGATAATAAACAAATTTCCGTGCCTGAAGGTACAACGATTTTAGAGGCAGCAGAGCAGAACGGAATCCCTATCCCCAGATTATGTTATCTGAAAGGTTTAAATGAGATCGGTGCATGCCGTGTCTGTGTGGTGGAATTGGTTGGGAAAGAACGCCTGATTCCTTCCTGCAACAATGTTGTGGAAGAAGGAATGGTAATTTACACTAACAGTCCAAAAGTACGCATGAACCGTAAAAAAACAGTAGAATTTCTGCTTTCTCAACACGACTGCCAGTGTGCAACATGTGCAAGAAGCGGAAACTGTACACTGCAGACGATAGCAAACGACTTAAATATTATCGACATTCCGTTTAAACAACGGTTGGAAAAGATGGCCTGGAACAAAGATTTTCCTCTTATCCGCGACTCCGCAAAATGTATTAAATGTATGCGCTGCGTACAGGTTTGTGATAAAGTACAAAACCTTCATGTTTGGGATTTGGAAAGTACAGGTTCACGTACAACTGTGCATGTTTCCAAAAACCGCAAAATTGAGGAGGCGGACTGTTCCCTCTGCGGACAGTGTATTACGCACTGCCCTGTAGGCGCTCTGCGTGAACGTGATGACACGGATAAAGCGTGGGAAGCCATCGCTGACAAAGACAAAATTACGGTTGTACAGGTTGCCCCTGCCGTTCGTACTGCGTGGGGTGAGGCTTTGGGACTCAGCCGCGAGGAAGCAACTATCGGAAAAATTGTTGACTCTCTCCGACAAATGGGCTTTGACTATGTATTTGACACAACATTTTCAGCAGACCTTACAATTATGGAGGAAGGAAATGAATTTCTGGAACGTTTCCTCTCAGGAGAATTAAAAACAAGACCAATGTTTACTTCCTGCTGCCCGGGCTGGATCCGTTTTATCAAATCCCAGTACCCGCACTTAGTTCCACAGTTATCTACCGCTAAATCTCCTCAGCAGATGTTCGGTACGGTAATGAAAACATATTTTGCTAAATCTATCGGAGTAAATCCTGAAAATATCTGCACGGTTTCCATTATGCCTTGTGTCGCTAAAAAAGGTGAGCGCAATATGGAATTATACTATGAGGAATATGCGGGGCACGATGTGGATATTGTTCTGACTACAAGAGAGTTGACGAGAATGATTCGTTCCTCACACATTAAACCGTCCACATTGTCTGACGTGGAATGTGACAGACTTATGCAGGACGGAAGCGGCGCCGGAGTGATTTTCGGTGCAACAGGCGGTGTTATGGAAGCGGCATTACGTTCCGCATATTATCTCCTTATGGGGAAAAACCCTGACGCCGATGCTTTCTCCGTAGTGCGAAGTGAAAAATTTAATCAGGGCGTTATCTCCGCTGAATTTTCTATAGGTGATGCCAAGATTCAGACCGCCGTTGTAAGCGGTTTGGGAAATACCCGCAAATTGATAGACGCCATTGAGCACGGCGATGTTCACTATGATTTCGTGGAAGTTATGGCCTGTCCGGGCGGCTGCGTAGGCGGAGGCGGTCAGCCAATCCATGACGGTGAAGAACTGGCCCATATCCGCGGTCAAAATTTATATTACCTTGATAAGAATGCAAAAATACGTTTTTCTCATGAAAATCAGGACGTTTTAAAACTGTATGAAGACTTTATGGAAAAACCATTATCTCACAAAGCACATATGCTTTTGCATACGGATCACAACGCATGGGAAATGCCAAAAAGACGTTAAAAAGGCTCTAAAATAAATGTTG
>NZ_BAAHSH010000070.1:0-12505 GCF_054660755.1 Faecalimonas hominis | reverse complement strand
TCTGTCTTCTAAAGATAAAAATTTTGCCATGTCGGCTCCTTTCTATGCCGCCATTAACAAGAAGATTAACAAAAAAGGAACCAGGATGAAACTGGCTCCGAAAAATGTTTGTAAAGGAAAAACTATACTTTTCCTTTATATAGATTTGTAACACATAAACCAACATGTAGACGGATTAGGTATGGAAATTCGGTTTACAATTGAGGCAAAAATTGATAAGACATCATGTTGAAGGAAACAGCTGGGAGGTAAAAAGTTTGAGTGAGCGTGTGATCCTGCATAGTGATATGAACTGTTTTTATGCCAGTGTAGAAATGCTGCATCATCCGGAATTTGCCGGAATGCCGCTGGCAGTCGGTGGCGATCCGGAAGCCAGACATGGGATTGTGCTGACAGCAAATTACATTGCAAAGCAAAAAGGTGTAAAGACCGGAATGGCATTATGGCAGGCAAAACAGATTTGTCCGGAAATCATATTTGTACCACCACGGATGGATTTGTATTTGAGATTTTCACAGATGGCAAGAGAAATCTATTCGGAGTATACGGACAAGATCGAGCCATATGGAATTGATGAAGCTTGGCTGGATGTATCGGACAGCAGAAATCTGAAAGGAAGCGGAATGACGATTGCAAGAGAAATCAGCCATCGGATTAAATACGAACTTGGAGTAACAGTGAGTATTGGAATTTCCTGGAATAAGATTTATGCGAAACTTGGTTCAGATTATAAAAAGCCGGATGCAATCACAGAGTTTAATCGAGAAAATTATAAAGACAGGATATGGCAGCTTCCAGCGTCAGATTTGCTTTATGTCGGAAGACAGACAAATAAGAAATTGCAAAAATTTGGGATCCGGACAATCGGGCAACTTGCGGAATCAGACGAAAAGTTGTTAGAGAGTCATTTTGGAAAAATAGGAAATGTATTATGGGCTTTCGCAAATGGCTGGGATGAAGATCCGGTTTGCAAGGAAGGATATGAAGCACCAGTAAAGTCGATAGGTAATAGCACTACAACACCGAGAGATCTGGAAAATGATCTGGATGTCTGGATCATTCAAATAGCATTGGCAGAAAGTGTAGCTGCACGATTGCGGAAACATGGATTTAAATGCAAAACAGTAGAAATTACAGTTCGAGATAATGGATTGTATAGTTTTTCCAGACAGATACATTTACGACAGCCAACGAATATTACAAACGAGATTGTAACTGCAGCATTTCAGCTATTTAAAGATAATTACAAATGGGAATATCCCATTAGAAGCCTGGGAATCCGAGCTGCGGATCTTGTGTTAGATGATATTCCCGTGCAGTTGGATTTATTTGGAAATCAGGAGAAAAAGGAAAAGTTAGAGAAGCTGGATCGTACTGTAGATGAGATCAGACGACGGTTTGGTTATTTCAGTATACAGCGAGCGGCAATGTATCAGGATAAAGTCTTATCCCACTTAGACGCTGGTACGCACACGATCCATCCACACAGTTATTTTCATGGGTAATTGGAGGGATAGATTTGAAAAAAGCATTAACCAGAAAACAGAAAGAAAGTTATCAGTGTATTTTGGATTATACGAAGGAGCATGGATATCCGCCGACAGTACGGGAATTTGGAAAATTGATCGGGGTGAAATCAACATCATCAGCATTTTCCAGAATCAAGCAGTTGGAGTTAAATGGATATATCCGCAGAATCCCGGTATCGCCAAGAGCAATTGAGATTTTATAGTGAGGTGTCGGCATGAACAAAGTATATGTAGATGTAGTAGCAGAGTTTCGTAAAGACGGACAGCTGGTTCCCATATTTTTTACATGGGAGGATGGAAGAAAGTATAGCATTGACAGAATTTTGAAAATCGAGCGATGCGCCAGCAGAAAGGCAGGCGGTGTAGGAATGATGTACACCTGTATGATACAGGGGCAGGAAAGCCACTTGTTTTACGAAGTGGATAAATGGTTTATGGAGAGAAAAACAGCATAAGGAGAGATTGGTATAGACGATATTATTTGGATTATTAACCGGCAGGGATAGTCACTTTCCCTTTATATTCCTGCAGGTTTTACATAAGAAGAGGGATTCCGGTCAGCAAAGGCAGCTCCCACAATGCCTTTTGGATATCCGCTTCTGCAAGTTATAGTAAGTAATTGCTTCCCATCAAAATCATGGGGAAAGCGAACTGGTCTGAAAGACCGCCAGTTAGTGTGATGATGATAAGGAGATTTTGAAACTGATGACAGACAGAGATTATGCAATTAAATCAATGAAAGAAATTACCTTCCAGATGGCAAGCTATGCACAGGATTATCTGGAAGTTACAATCGAAAGACATTATACTGATATTAAAGAACTGATGACAAGCTATCAGAAATTGATTTTAGAAAATCAGATTGTGTTAGAAGAACTAGATATGGAGTGCCAGGAGAAGATCAATGAAGATATGGCATATGCGTTAAGTTATCTGAGCATTTATAGTAATCAGCTGAATGTGCCGAAGATGCACCGGGAAATGAATAACCTGATGATCATTTACGGTTTGTCAGATATGATCTATCGCGGAATGACACTGGTGAAGTTTTATGCACCGAATGGTGTGATGCTCAGTGAGATCCTTCATTCCTGTTTTTGTAGTCATTATAATAAGACAGATGTGGAAGTACAGCAGGAGTTAGGTATAGGTAGGACTTCATTTTATAAAATGAAGAAGCAGGCACTTGGATATTTAGGGTTTTACTTTTATGAGATCGTGGTACCGCAGGCAAAGGATAAAAGATTTAAACCGTCACTGGGCGTTGAGGAAGAGTAGGTGAGTAATATGAGATACGAAGATTCGATGAAAGGTATAGCTGATCAGATAATCGAAGAACAGCAGCGAGCCAGTAAAATTAAAAACAATCCAGAAGAGTTCCATTGGCATGACGAATATGCAACGTTGAATTTCTTTCGATTCATCTGTAAAAATATTGGTAACTTGGAAAATGCAGAAATTGAAAAAATGATTAGTCGTTTGAAAAGCATAGATCAGAATGCAGTGGAAAACCATGTGAAAGGTGCTGTCTGGGCATTTGATTATGATAAGATGTTCTGTGTATTGATGGAAAATGAAATTTGCCGAAAGGTGTGTGAAAAGAATAAATATAATAGTTGGACGAAGCTGATTGGACAGTATTGTGTTTCAATGGCTTAAAGATAAAGAAAGTTGCTGGAGAGAAAGAATATTCTCCAGCAACTTTGTCTTTGATGAATAAAGATCAATTTTTTATTTAACTATTCTCACTATTATTTGATTCAGTGATTTTTTTCTTCTTTGGAGAAACCAGTTTGTGACCGGAATAAATGGACATGCCCATACAAAGCAATGAAGAATAGGCAAAGTATTTATGTGCAGTCATAGATTTTTGATTCCAGAATAAATGCATCCCAACATACAGAAAAGTGCGCCTAAGGACCAGTATTTATGTGATTTCATGATTTGATACCTCCTTTGATTTAACTGATTCAATCATAACGCTTTTTTACGAAAATGCAAAGAAAAACTTTGAATATAGTTCTGTAGAATTAGAACTTGGTTTTGCGATTCTGTATATTTAAGATATTCACAAGTATACTAAATTCAGAACGATTATTCGTTCTGGAGGAGGTGTTACGATGGATTTGAAAGCAGTAGGACAGCGAATCAAATCAGCACGAGAAGCAAAAAATCTCACGCAAGAGGAACTGGCTGCATTAGTAAATTTAAGTCCGACGCATGTGAGTGTAATAGAGAGAGGCTTGAAAGTTACAAAATTGGATACCTTTGTTGCAATTGCAAATGCATTAGATGTTTCTGCAGATACTCTTTTGATTGATGTTGTGGCACATTCAGTTACAGGTGTTACCAATGAGCTGGCAGAGAAAATAGAAAAACTTCCGATCAAAGAGCAGAAAAAAATTATCAAAGTAATCCATACATTATTGGAAGAATAATATGACAAAACTAGGAAGAGCAAGTAGCTCTTCTTTTTTTTGCCCCTTTATCCAGCTTTAAGTTGTAAAGTGTCTTTTCATGACAATAGAAATATGCTAAATTAGTTCTATAGAACAAGATATAATTCTACCTGTATATTGGAGGAAAATGAATGAGAGAGAAAACTATTTATGAGAAGATTGCAGAAAAGTACAACACAACACCAGAAGAGGTACGCAGAGAAATGCAGATAGCCATAGATGCAGGATTTGATAATCCCGATCCGGCTGTGCAGGAAGAATGGAAGAAAATGACACTTAAAGGAGACAGACCTACACCGGAAGAAGTAGTCAATTACGCAGTAAAACAATTTAAAGGAAATTAATGAAAATATGAAGAAAAAGATAATTGCAGTGATAACAGGAGCAGTGATCTTGATAATTGCTGCAGGAAGTATTTATGGGAAATCTGAATCTGGTCATAAGGAAGGCGAACCGGATGTAGTTGGAACATTTTCCGTAAATCGAGATGAAAATATTACAGTGGTGGCTAACCGGGGACATATCGGGGATAAAGAAGCTTTTGCAAGAGAACTTTTGCAGATGTACAAGGATGATTCATTTTATTCGACAAAATTCTCCACAGACAGGGGATATGCGACGAGCCTTGATATGAACATCTATTTATGGAAAGAGGATATTGAAGATGGGGAATCGGTAATGACAGCCGAATATAGACCTGTAGAATACGGAAAGGACTATGATGTAGTCAATAATCCTGATAAATTTCAACTATATATAGATGGAAAAGAAGCAGAAGAATAACACGGTGAACTTTTTATACTGAAATATGTACGATTCCAATAATGATATGAACTTATGGGAATATATTGCGGATACTTTGTGAACTTTATCCTGATACAATGATTATGCTGATGAAAGAAGGCATAGATAACTGAATACAAGAAAGAGACGAAAGCCTCAGTAGTTAAGAAAAAACTACTGGGGCTTTTTTTCGTGCCTGAATTTCTCAGCCAATAACTGCGGGCGTATCCCGGCAGGATAAAGGCGGAGCAGGCATGATCCTAAACAGAGGTCCGCCTTCTGGATTTGAAACGAGCAACAAGATTTCAAATTCAGGAGGAACGGATATGTATATTGAACACCCATATTTTTACGAAGGAAAGTATTACGCAAATATTGATGGAGAAATGATCGAGATTACAAAAGAAGTTGCGTATGCGATGAATAATTTTTACAGAAGCAGCAAGGCAAAAAAAGTTGAGATTAAGAATGAACTGGGTGAGGTTGTGGATAAGATGCTGAGAGAAGTACCTTACAGCGGTCAGTCTATTGATGGAGAAGGCTTCATGATTGAGGATTTTCCAGATCTGAACTGTGATGTGGAGCACTGTGTACTGACAAAAATGGAACAGCAGGATATTCACACAGTGATCTATCAACTGAACTCAGAGGAACGCATGATTATTTATGGCATTTTCTTTGAAAACAAGACACAGACACAGATGGCGGAAATTATGGGGATTTCCAGACAGATGCTGTCATACAAGCTGAAATCCACTCTTAATAAGATGCGTGAAATGTATATGAATAAATTTTTTTAAAAAATTTTTCAAAATCTTTTGCATCTGCCAAAGTCATTTGACTTTAGTAATTAGAGGAAGTTAAAGGACTTCCTAAAATGAACCATGATAACTGAATATCCAATAATAACTGACGTGACATTTCATACAGTGAGCACGAGGAAGATGCCGCTATAGGATTATAAGACGTAAAAACCTTTTTAGAGCTAATAATGCTGCGAAAAAGCACTGACCAAAGCCAGTCGGCAGACTGGTGATGCGATGACATGTGTGAGATGCGATACACTTGCAGACCCTGAGAAGTCTGTAACTGGTAAACCTATGAACTGCTGGAGCCTGGAAACGAGAGTTTTTTGGTTGTGGTCCGGAGTGTAGCATCCGGACAGGTTATTATTCCCTTCCTGCAGATGTAGGAGTAACGATTCGGGGTATCGAGGATAAATAGAATCGAGCGAGCACTGTTTAATAATCAAATTGGCTATAGAGGTTATGCGGCAGAGCTTTCCGTCTTGGAAAGGAACTCTGCCGTATTCCTGTGGAGCCAATATAGCGCTATGAATGCTTTACAAATAAAAAAAGATTGGAGAGATGACAAGTGACGATTCGAAGAGGAGATATCTTATGGGCGGATCTCGGTATGTTCCCGACAACTTCGGTTCAGGGTGGAGTAAGACCGGTGATCGTAGTAAGTAACAACAAAGCTAATACATACAGTTCAGTCATTACAGTAGTTCCGCTGACGTCAAGAATATATAAGAAGCGGTATTTACCAACACATGTATTTATCAGTAAATACGATATGATAGGGATCCGAAAAGGAAGCCTGGCATTGGCTGAACAGGTTATGAGCATTTCTACAAAATGTATTATTGAGAAATGCGGAAGAGTAAATAAGTGGAGCCTGGATCGGGTACTGAAAGCAGTACGGATTCAGATGGGAATGGAAGGAGAAGGGCATGACTGCGGAAGAATATAGAAACTATCTGGAAACGGATTTTGATGATGTGGATCTGAAGGAATTGAAGGATATCCGAAAAATAAGGATTGACCGGAATCAGACGAAGGAAAAAAGAATAGCTCAATATCTCAGACAGGTGGGAAATCCCTATCTTGTCTGTATAGGAAATGTAAAAGTGAAAATAAGGTTTGCAAACAATGGAGTATCTTTTGAAGATGCATTTGAGGAACTTTTGCTTTCTGTATAAAAAGTGATGGTAAAATCTGAAGAGTTATGTTAATATGGAAACGAGGAATTCAGGACTCCTCATTCATATCAGGACAAAATCGACTCACCCTCTGGGTTTTACCAATGTTGATGGAAAGGTAAAACTAAGGAGGATGAAGATGAATCAAATTAACAATTCAAAGAAAATCTATCATGCAGCCATTTATGTTCGTTTATCGAAAGAAGATGGCGATGTTGCTACTGCTGGAAAGCGTGAAAGCAACAGTATCTCAAATCAGAAAGATCTGATAAAAAATTTCCTAAAAGATAAAAAGGATATAGTTGTTGTATCAGAACGGGTGGATGACGGTTACAGCGGTTCTAATTTTGAACGTCCTGCATTTCAGATGATGCTGGAAGATATCAAAAAAGGAATTGTGGATTGTGTCGTTGTAAAAGACCTTTCCCGTTTTGGACGTGAGTATATTGATGCCGGAAAATATATCGAAAGATTATTTCCGGCACTTGGCGTGCGGTTTATTGCGGTCAATGATCATTATGACAGCCTGGAAGGGAAAAGTCAGGCAGACGAAATCGTAATTCCCTTCAAGAATCTCATTAACGATGCATATTGCCGTGACATTTCTATCAAAATAAGAAGCCACCTGGAAGTAAAGAGAAAAAATGGGGAATATATTGGAGCGTTTACACCGTATGGATACCAGAAAGATTCAGATAATAAAAACAAACTGGTGATAGATGTATATGCGGCAGGTATCGTCAAAGAAATTTACCGCATGAAATTATCAGGTATGAGCCAGACAGCAATTGCCAATGCATTGAACAAACAGGGTGTTCTTTCACCAATGGAATACAAGCACAGTCTTGGAATAAGGATTCAGGATAATTTTAAAACACACGAACAGGCAGAATGGAGCGCCATGTCGGTAAAAAGAATCCTTGAAAATGAAGTATACACTGGAACTCTGGTGCAGGGAAAAAGAACAACACCAAACCATAAAGTAAAAAAATTGATGAAAAAGCCGGAGACAGATTGGGTTAGAATTGAAAAAAACCATAAGGCTATCGTATCAGAACGAGAATTTGCACTGGTGCAGAGATTATTAGGGATAGATACAAGGACTTCTCCGAACGAGGAAAAGGTATATCCATTATCTGGACTTGTGGTTTGTGGAGACTGTGGGGCAATGATGATCAAACGGGATGTTCCGGCAGGAGGAAAGGTATATGCTTACTATATCTGTTCCAGACATGCGGCTACGAAAGCGTGTGCAGCACACAGAATACCAATGGGTAAACTAGAAGAAACAGTATTGGAACTGGTAAAAATCCATATTGAAAATATCCTTGATATGAAAAAAATCATGGATTTTATCCATGAAGTACCATTTCAAGAATTGGATATAAAAGAACTGGAAATTAGAAAAGAAGCAAAAGAAAAAGAAGCCGTGCGATGCCGGGAGTTAAGAGATTATCTATATGAGGATTTCCGTGAAGGAATCATTTCAAAAGAAGATTATAAAGAGCTTCATGACGGGTACACAGAAAAACGGAAAAAAGCCGAGGAAGCAGTCCGAAGCATTGATCAACAGATCAGTGAAGTTCTGGAATCAAAAAGTGATAAATATCATTGGCTGGATTATTTTGCCGAGCATCAGAATATACAAGAACTTACAAGAACTGTTGCTGTTGAACTGATTGACCAGATATTGGTATATGACAAAAAACATATTGAAGTCAGATTTAATTTTGATGACTGTTATCAATCCCTGTTACGGCAGATACAGTCGGTGGGATGTGATGTCAGCACAGGTATGGACGGAAGAATAGAAATTCAAAAGAGGGAGGTCGTATAAATGGCTCGAAAATCAAGAAAAGTAGATTATGTGAATGTTGGAAATAAAGAAAATTTGGTTACAGAAGCTGAAAACCAGTGTGAAAAAGTTTCACATGCAGCCCTTTATGCAAGGCTTTCTTATGAGAGTGAAAAGAACAGAGAAAGAAATACGATAGAAACGCAGATGGTTTTGCTTCATAATTTCGTAAAAGAACAGAAAGATATCGTGGTTGCAAAGGAATATTATGATATATCTAAAACCGGAACTAATTTTGAGAGAGATGGTTTTAA
The DNA here is from genome assembly GCF_054660755.1 of Faecalimonas hominis. Taxonomy (NCBI): domain Bacteria; kingdom Bacillati; phylum Bacillota; class Clostridia; order Lachnospirales; family Lachnospiraceae; genus Faecalimonas; species Faecalimonas hominis. The sequence goes on along the minus strand of NZ_BAAHSH010000070.1, from coordinate 3,641 downwards.
TGAGATGATGCAGGACATCAAAGAGGGAAATATTGACTGTGTTATTGTTAAAGATCTTTCTAGGCTTGGAAGAAATTATGTAGAGGCGGGAAGCTATATTGAAAGAGTGTTCCCATTCTTTAATGTGCGTTTTATTTCGGTGAATGATCATTATGATTCGTTCAGAGATGACATAAGTCTGCTGATCAGCATGTCAAACGTGTATAATGAGTTTTATTCCAGAGATTTGGCAAAGAAAATAAGAAGTTCATACCGGACGAGCTGGGCAAATGGCGAATTTCCTTCCGGTCAGATGGCTTATGGTTATGAAAAAGACAAGGATAATCCTCATCAGCTGATTCCAGATCCAGTAGCAGCACCAGTGGTGAAAAAGATATTTCAGTATTTTATTGATGGAATGACTTATGCTGAGATTGCCCGGAAATTAAATGCGGATGGGTATCTCTGCCCGAAAGCCTACAAGCTGGATAAAGCAGGAAAAGCAAATGAAAAGTCAGCGGCATGGACATGGAGTGGAGGAACAGTCCACAAAATCCTTGAGAATCAATATTATGCCGGTGATAGTGTGCATAATCAGTTTACCAATGATTCCTGGGCTGCACAGAGACAGAAAATGAATCAGAAAGAAGAATGGATCATTATCAAAAATACCCATGAGGCACTTGTGAGCAGAAAGGATTTTGATGAGGTACAGGAAAAGATTGGTCATATCGTAAAGCGGGTTAATGAAGCTCGTAAATCAAATGGCAATAATGTAAGAGACTTCAACTTTTTCAAGCAGAAAATTGTATGTGCAGACTGTGGAAAAACCATGTATTTATATGGGAAAACAAAAGGCAATCATCGTAGGTTTTACTGTGGAAATAATAAGCTCCACGGGAAGTGTACGCCACATTCTATCACTGATTTGGAAGTGAATGATTATGTACTGCGTGTGATACGTGCACATATCAATGTATATGTTGAAAATGTAGATTTGATTCGGCGGTTGAATCAAAGACAGGAAAGCATTAAAAAATATGATGTGTTTAACAGGGAAATCAAGAAATGCCGGAAAGAACTGGAAAAAGTGGCAGTACACCGGGAAAGATTGTTTGAGGATTATGTGTGCCGTATTATTGATGCAGAGCAGTATGAAACATTTTCAAAGCAGGATGCGGAAACAGAAAAAGAGATCCAGAATAACATGGAAATTTTATTAAAGCATCAGGTTGGATATGAAAAAAATTTTCACACAGAGGAAGAATGGGAAACATTGATCAATAAATACCGCAATACGAGAACGCTGACAAAGGAAATGGTCAATGCTTTTGTAGAAAAAATCGAAATACATGAAAGCGGTTCTATTACGGTACGTTTGGTGTATGATGATATGTTGGAAGAATTAAGAAAATATGCAAAAGAACGGGAGGCTGAGTTATGCCAGTAACAGAATGTATCGCTGTTTATATCAGACTTTCGTCGGAGGATAATGATGTAGATGGCAGTATAAAAGCCGAAAGTAACAGTGTCAGTGCACAGAGAATGCTGATAAACGAATTTATCAAAAAACAGGACGAATTTACTAACTGTCCAGTAGTTGAATATGTAGACGATGGGTACAGTGGTACAAACTTTAACCGTCCTGGCTTTCAGAGGATGATGGAAGATGCAAAAACAGGACGTATAAAAAGTATTGTTATAAAGGACTTTTCAAGATTTGGAAGAGATTATCTGGAAGTGGGGAATTATCTGGAAAAAATCCTGCCAGTCCTTGGTATTCGAATTATCTCAATTAACGATGGCTTTGACAGTATCAATTCCTCTGGTTTTACTGGAGGAATGAGCGTAGCGTTAAAAAATATGCTGAATGCAATGTACAGCAGAGATTTGTCCAGAAAAGTTCGTTCTGCTATGAAAACACATGCTAAAAACGGTGAATATATGCCGGCTTTTCCCAAATATGGATATATTAAAGATCCAGAAGATAAGCATCATCTGGTTATAGACCCAGAAGCGGCTGAAATAGTGAAACTGATATTCACAATGGCGGCAGATGGGAAAACAAAAGGACAGATAGCAAAATATCTGAACGAAACCCATGTGCTTACATGCCGGGAGTATATGTGCAGAAAAGGTATAAAAATGCACAGAGAAAACGAAAAAGAAAAGAAACTCTGGTCAGTCACAACAATCTCAGATATGCTCAAAAATGAAGTGTATCTTGGGAAAATTATTTGGAATAAAAAGAGAGTGGCAAGAACAGGAAGCAATAAATTGGTTTCCAATGATAAAGAAGAGTGGATTGTTGTAGAAAATGCACATGAACCAATTATATCCGATGAATTATTCCAGAAAGCAAATGAAAAAGCATTTACTAACCAGAAAAGAGTTCTTACAAAAAGAGGAGTAGCCTGCCCTATTTTCTTTTGTCCGACCTGTGGAAGAAGACTTGGTTTTACCAGCAGAGAGACTGGGTATCGCTGTATGCAGGCACATATCAGCGGTCTTAGTGGGTGTGTGGAAAGTAAAATGGACAGGAAAGAAGCAGAAGAAACAGTACTGGATGCAGCCAGAAATATGGCACAACTCATTTCGGAAAATCTTGAGAAAAAGAAAAGTGAATGGCATAAAACAATTTTGAAAGAAGAAAATATCGCAACACTGGAAAGTGAAAAAAAGCGACTCTCGTCAAGAAAAATGAAACTGTATTCTGATTATCGTTCAGAAGTGTTGGACAAGGAAGGGTATATGGAAGAACTGGAAAAAACGACTTCCCGTATTTCAGAAATCACTTTGCAGATAGCAGAATTGGAGAATGAGATTGCTACAGCGAAGAAAAAATGTGATGAAGCAACAGAAAAAGAAATGGAAGTAAATGAGATTGCAGCATTGCAGGATTTTGACAAAATACAGCTGTCAAAGATTATTGAGAAAGTCTTTATTTATGAACCAGGTCGTATGGAGATAAGCTGGAAGATGGATGACATTTTCTACAAAGAAGAAAAAGCATAAACGGAATAAGATTGTTCGCAGGAGCATCACTGGATGAAAACAGTGGTGCTTTTTGCGAATTAAAAGCAAATTTTTTTTAGACTTATATTGACAAAAGCAGAGCTTTTGGCCTTAACACCGGCAGATCTGGATTTCAGTTCCCATACTATACGCATCAATAAATCTTATGCCCATTTGCTTCATATACTTACCAACAGTACGTTCGGAGATGATTTCTCCTGATTTACGCAATTCCCTGGTAATTTTAGGGGCACCATAATTCTGTTTAGATTCATCATATATATCCTTGATTTTAGCTTTTACGGCTTCACGTCTTTTTTCTGTATTAGAAGGAACACGTTTTAGCCACGCATGATAACCAGAACGAGAAACGCCAAGATGTTTCAACATTCCGGAGACAGAAACCCGGCGTTTTGCCTTATGGGCAGTTTCTGCCATCTCCGTAACTTCGAGATAAATGGCTTCCGTCATTTTCCCAGAATGTTGATTGCTTTTTTTAATACTTCAAGGGCATCCTGTGCATCTCGTAATTCTCGTTTTAATCGTGCGATTTCTTTTGCTTCATCAGAAGCATAGTTACCGGAACCTCGGCTTTCAATATCACCTGTTTCACGCAGTTCTTTCTGCCAGCGTGATAAAGTCTGCTG
>NZ_BAAHSH010000069.1:0-864 GCF_054660755.1 Faecalimonas hominis | reverse complement strand
TTCAATTAGAAGTTGGAGGAATGATATTATGAATATGGTTATTAGTTTTTCTGGTAGAGAAAATGGAAATTGTGATAATATTTCCAAATACATTGCATCTAAAGGTGATTCTATTATTTATTTTAGAAATCTAAACATTCATGATTGTAGTGGGTGTAAATACGAATGTTTTAAGGGATATTGCAAGTATCGCCAAGATGATATATATATATCCTTTACGAAAGTATGCTTAGTTATGACAAAATTTTTTTAATTGTACCTATGTATTGTGGGAATCCTTCGTCACTCTATTTCAAATTTAATGAGCGATGCCAAGACTTCTTTATGCATAACGAAGACAGTTACGAAACTATTATTTCCAAAGTATATATCATAGGAGTTTACGGTGATAAGAAAAAGACTCCTGACTTTATTCCATGCCTTACAAGATGGTTTGAGTGTACTCAATTTAACGATCATGTGTTGGGAATAGAAAGACATAGATACAACCAAAGGATTGCAGATAACATACTGGATATTGAAGAAGTAAGAAATATGATAACTTGCTTTATTCAACAATAACAGATTTGAAGTTGGAGGTGTTTTAAAATGAGTAAGAACAATAGATTTGAAGTGGTGTATCAAGAAACAGGCTTAAAGAGCGAGAAAACAGTATATGTTGATAAAGAGACAGGAGTAAACTATCTTTTTATTGCAAATGGTTTTGGAGGTGGTTTAACGCCACTGTTAGATGCGGAGGGAAAACCTATTATCACAAAATAAATCATAGAGTTTGATGACTAGGCAATTTTCAATACATAGTATCTGGCACTTAAGAGGGAACATATTTTAAATCTCTCTAAAAAAAGAGTATGAAACTTTTTC
>NZ_BAAHSH010000068.1:0-11579 GCF_054660755.1 Faecalimonas hominis | reverse complement strand
ACAGCCCTTTTAAAAGCCCTTTATCTAGCTACCTTTGAAGCCACGAAAAAATGGACAGCAACGATCCGGAACTGGGCACAGGTCTATGGTGAACTGAGCATTATGTATGAGGGACGCTTACCCGAATAATAAAAAAGGTCAAAAAGACGGGCGGATTTCCCGCCTGCTATTGACATGCAATTTTGTAGCTGTTATATATAAGACAAAGGCGAAAAGCTGATTTTACTCAAGCCTTTCGCCTATCATTATCATAGAAGATCTTATTTACAGACTTTTCTTCATAGTCTCGAGGGGCAGACACTCTGCTCTTCCTTTTATAATGTCATATATTTTTCTATCATCTGTCTCAGACACCAGTTCCATGTCATTTCTTCCACGCCATTCTCAGTTACCACCTCATATTCTCTGACAGGAATATCATTCAAATAATATGTGACGGTTCCAGCCCTCTCACCTTTTTCTATCGGAGCCTTCCATTCCTTTTTTATTTTCGTCTCCACCCTTACGCTTTCTTCATCGCTCATCAAAATTCTTTCGCTGATTTTTTTCTTTCCTTTCACACAAAATCTTAACTGTGCCTTTTCCGTAAAATCCTCATCTTGTGGAATTCCGTTTTCGACCGGTATTGTCTCAAAATAAATAGCAGGCTCAATATCTTTATATTGAAAAGAGTCCAAACCGTACTGCATCAATTTTTTTGTGTCCGACCATTTGTATGTTTTATTATTAGGCCAGCCACACCCTAATAGCGCCACCACAAATGTCCTGTCATTCCTTCTCAATGCGCCCACATAGCAATACCCCGCCTCTCCCGTAAACCCTGTCTTTCCGGAAATTGCTCCTTCCATCATTTCTAAAAATGCATTATGATTATGGCATATATAAGTTCGTGTTTTCTCCATATTGGTAAACTGATAACTTTTCTGCCCTGTAATCGCTAAAAATTCTTCCTTTTTTGGTGATTGTGTAATACAGTAACTCATTATCTTTGCCAGTTCTCCCGCTGTAGTGGAATGTTTTCCAGTATCGTCTTTTGCGTCCAGACCATTCGGAGTAATAAAATATGTATTGATGCAGCCAATTTCTTTCGCCTTTTCATTCATCATCTTTGCAAATTTTTCTACACTTCCTCCCACCTTTTCCGCTATCATCACTGCACTGTCGTTGTGTGATTCCAGCATAAGTGAATACAGCAGATCCCGCAGGCGAAAAGTTTCACCCTTTTCCACTCCCAAATGAACTTTCGGCTGCTTTGCGGCATTTTCTGATGCAACAACCTCCCCTTCCAGATCTCCTCTCTCCAGCGCGAGGATACAAGTCATAATTTTCGTTGTGCTCGCCATTGCTCTCCGTTGATCTCCATTTTTTTCAAATAAAATACGCCCACTGTCTGCGTCCATAAGAACTGCTGACTGGGCGTACAACTCTTTGGGCTTTTCAACCGCTTTTGCCGTTATACTAAAAAATATAGTTACAATTAAAACAATCCCTATTCTTTTTTTCAAAATCACACGCACCTTTTGTCAATCCGTCTATCCTACTATATGTGCGTTTTTTTCTTCTTATTCCTTTAGTTAAATATCCAATTTCAATTGTACTTCATCTTCCGCTTCCGCTTTAAAATCTTCCAGTTTTTCTGTATCAAAAACAGGGAGTTCATCTACAGACTGTACACTGAACCGCCTTAAAAATTCTTCTGTCGTCCCAAAAAGAAGTGGTTTACCGGGAGCGTCCATTCTCCCCACTTCTGTCACAAGGTTGTATTCGATCAGTTTATTCACTGCATGATCGGATTTTACTCCTCTTATCTTTTCAATTTCCAATCGGGTTACCGGCTGTTTGTAAGCTATAATCGAAAGGGTTTCCAGCAGTACGTCGGTAAGCACATGACGTTTTGGCTGTTTTGCAATCCGAATTAAATATTCATACATTTCCTGTTTTGTACATAGTTGAAATGCATTTTCCAATTCGATAATGCGTATTCCCCTATCCTCTTCCTCATATCGCATCATCATATTCTGTATAATTTTTCTTGTCGTTTCCTTATCATGTCCTATCGTATTTGCTATTTTATCCAACTCTACAGATTCACCCATCGTAAATAAAATTGCTTCAACAATAGCCTCTGTTTCTTTAATCTCCATGTATCGTCCTTCCTTTATCTGCATACAGTTGATGTAATCATAATTTCCGAAAAAGTATTTTCCTGTACAACCCGTATTTCTCCCGTTTTCATCATTTCAAGAACAGCTAAAAATGTGACAACAATATGTATCTTTGACTTCTGCCTTTCTAAAAGTTGACGAAAACTGAACGTTTTGTGCGCCTTCGCATACTGATGCAAGAATGAAATTTTCTCCGGCAATTCCACTTCTTCTTTCTCAATCCTCCCAAATTTACTTCTTATCGGATCAATCTTACCTTCCTGTCTCTTCAACACCTCATTATACACCGCCTTCAGCTTTGCCAGAGTCATTCCGTCTAAGAGGACATCTAAATCCACCGGCTCGGTATACTCTGAAACTTCTTTCGGAATGGAGGGGGCTCTGAACATAAGCCTTTCTCCTTCAATTTGGCGGTCACGAAGTTCATATGACATATATTTATACATTTTGTATTGCAGTAACTGCTCCACCAGTTCCTGTCTCGGATCTTCTTCCTCCCCTTCTTCGTTCACCTCTTTGGGCAGTAACATTTTACATTTAATATCCAGTAGGGTAGATGCCATCAGTAAAAATTCGCTCATTACGTTCAAATCTTTTGTTTCCATGTCCCGAATGTAATCCATATACTGGTTCGTAATTTCCACGATCGGAATATCATAAATATCAATTTTATTTTTTTCTATCAAATGAAGCAGTAAATCTAACGGTCCTTCAAACGCTTCTAATTTTACAGGTATTCCCATAATTTTTCCCTTTATCCTTTTCCTTTTACATGAAGTATAATAACTTCCGCTTCGTCAAACAGCCGTATGGGAATCGTATGCACTCCCAGCCCCTTGCTGACGACTATCTTCTTTTTCCCAACATCGTATATTCCACCTGAATATTTTGGAAACAGGCAGGCCTGCGGCGTAATTACACCTCTCTTAAAAGGGATACGCACCATTCCGCCGTGTAAATGTCCCGATAAAGTCAAATCCGCTCCCCATTTTGCATATGTTTCTGCATGAACCGGATTATGTGACAATAAAATTTCAAAGATATCTTCATCTGCTTTCCCTAAACGGCTTTCAATCTCATCTATTTTTAATTTTTCTTTCGTAAATTTACCATAGTATCTCAAAGGAATCTCAAGACCGCTTATTCTGATCTTGCTTCCCGCCCAGTCAAGTAAGACCGAATCATTTTCCAAAAGATGCACGCCTGCTTTTAGTAACTCTTTTTTATATTGAATATATTTCTCTCCATATGTGGCAGGCTTCTCTTTCATGCGCTGTTCATGATTTCCATTCGCACAGTAAACCGGAAATTCCGACGCCAAAGATGCCACAAATTTTTCTGCCGTTTCCGAAGATTTGTTTTTATCTCCGACAAGCAAATCCCCTGCTGAAAGTATTATATCCGGTTCTTCTCTCTCTATTGCTTTTAATAATTTCCCGTTGTCTTTTCCATAGGAATAATTGTGTAGATCACTGATAAAAGCAACCTTCTTTTCACCCATATTTTTCTTCAGTTTTCCCGAAACTATTTCATAATGAGTTACTTTAAATGTAGTAATTTCCCGAATAATTTCAATAAGTATAAGAAGAAAAATAATTCCCAGTACAATCAATAAATTCTTCAAATTTCTCTATCCTTTTCCTTTATCTTCCCATACTATTATATATTTTTTTCATGTTTTTTACAAGAAAAAGGTTTTCAGGACAGACCGTACCGCATACGGATAGTCTGCTTCTTTTATATCTTCCTTGGCTACAACGGATACATTTCCGATTTCTTTTTTGTTTAAATAATAAATTACTCTTCCCAGTTTCTCTCCCTTTTTTATCGGAGCAGAAATATTTTCTTTCATTTTTACCTTTTTCTTTATGTTCGACAGGTCTGAACCCGACGAGTCAATATATTTAAACTTCTTTTCCGCCTGTATATCAACCGCCTCTTCCTGACCTCTTTTCACCTGCACTTCCTTTATTTTTATAGGCGCTTCATCTTCATATTTTCTACACTTTCCAAATCCGTAATTCATCAGAGTTACAGCATCTTTCACTCTCTGCTTCGCATTAGGCGATGCCATCACTACGGCAATTAAGTTTACTTTATCTTTTTCTGCTGTTGCGGAAAGACAAAATTTCGCTTTCCCGGTTGAACCTGTTTTTAATCCGGTAGCATATGGATACTGTCGGATAAATTTATTTGTATTCGTCAACCCAAACTTAGACGTACCCTTTTTTGTCTCATGCGTAATATTCTCCTGCCATATTTTTGTATATTTATGTACTTCAGGATATTTTGTAATTAATTCTCTTGACATAAGCGCAATGTCCCTGGCCGTTGTCAGATGTCCGTCGGCGTCTAAACCGTTACAATTTACAAAATGGGTGTTTTTCATTCCTAACTTTTCCGCCCGCTCATTCATCTTTTTGACGAAAGTCTGCTCGTCGCCGCAAATATGCTCTGCCATCGCCACACATGAGGCGTATAAACATAGTAGACAGATTATGGATTACACATTTTACACGGAGAATATGACTGCTTCAGTAAATCATCTCTCTTTCCGCTAAAGGCCTCTTTATTTTTCTCTTTAATATCCTTTATCCCTTTACAATTTGGAAGATGAAATTTTTTCGTATTTGTATTTAAAATATACGAACCTTCTTTATTATTTTTTTCCTGTTCAGAAACTACTCTTTCATATTCCACTGCAACAGAATCCGTGTCTAAAAACACACCTGTATATTTTGACTCTCCAGTCTGATAGTTCATTTCAATCCCCGGCTGTACATTATAGAAAAATACGCAGTAAGATATACCCTTTCCTTTATCTTCAACCGAATACCCTTCCATAAGCAAACCTCTGCAAAGCATTTCTTTATCTACGAAAACAGGAGTTACCCTATACATAACATGGTTTCCCGTTTCTTTTATATAATCTGCCACCAGATTTTCGTACTCTAACATTTCTAAATTCATATATCTTGTTCCACTGACAAGATTTTTCTCATTATCATTTTCCGCTCCTAACTGCCAGCCAATACAATGCGCCCTGTTTAAAATAAATTTTCCCTGCACACAATCATATTTCACCGAATGCCACCCTGTCGGTTTCACATTTCCGATTTTCCCTCTTTTCTCCTGCTCTTTTGGCATTGTGTCTTTGCTAAGGCTGGCAATCGAAGTTGTACAACGCCCTAAAGAGTCCAACTCACCATAAGTTTCAAACGATTTATCCGTAATCTCTTCCTCTGTAAAATATGGGACATTTCCATTCACTTCCACATACGGTTCTCCGTTATATTCCGGAACAGACGCATAATCAAATGTTCCTCCCGATAAATTAACTTCGTTCTCTTTCTGATTTGTTGTCGCATTTGCGCCACCGCAGGCAACTATATTTACGGATAACATTAATACAAGTAATAAACTTTGTATTCTTTTCAACACAGTTTTCTTTTTCACTATCTTTTCCTACCTTTCTTTATCCATATGGATTTGAAAAACGATAATAAATATCAATCATACCATCTTCATGTACTTCAATTTTATTTATCAATTCCAAAACCATCTCCCTTGTCAGTTCTGATACATCTATGTAATTTTTAAATGCCTCAACCCATTCATCATGCTGACTATCTAATTTGTCCTGCATCTTCATTTTTTCAAGTACATTTTCTTTTTGAAGTTGCAACTCCTTAATCTGTCTATCATACTCCCCAATATAATAAACATATTCTTCTTTCCCTATAAGTTCTTCCATAAAATTATTATACGTTTTTTTCTTATAATTTCCTATTTTTTCTATTTGATTTTCTAACTGTCTCTGTTGAAACTCATAATTTGTTCTACTAGACTCTATAACTTCAAACTTTTTAAGTTCATCAACATCTGCCTGTGATAATATTTTTCTTGCTTCCTCTTTTATTGAATTTAATACAAGTTCTTCTAAATCACAGTTTTTAATACTATGGCTATTGCAAAACTTTTTTCCATGCTGCTTATATGTCTTACAAATATATCCAATAAACTGATGGGTTCCCCTTCTTTCATATTTCCTGCTCATACTATGTTTACAATCTGCACAAAAAAGAATACCGGTAAACATTCCTTTTATTTCATTGCCGATAACACTCCTTGTTTTAATTTTCTGCATTTCCTGCACCCTATTAAAAATCTCCCTGCTTATAATAGCATCATGTGTATTCTCAACAATAATCCATTCCTCTTTGGGCATAGATACTTTCTTTTTATCTTTATACGAAAGTTTATTAGTTTTATTTTGAACTAAATCTCCCACATAAGTCTGATTATTTAAAATAGAATGAATCGTCTGATATGACCACACCCTTGTTGTTTTCAATGCTCTACTGTTTTTATAATTTTCTCCAAGTATCTGTTGTTTATATAAAGTCGGTATCAGCACACCCTCTTCTGATAATATTGAACCTATCTTTGCTTTTCCATAGCCGCTCAAATACAATTCAAATATCCTTATAACAACATCTGCAGCATACTCGTCTATAATTAAATGATTATGATTCTTCGGATCACGTTTATATCCATAAGGACATGATGAACCTAAAAACTGCCCATTTTTCATTTTAATTTTAAAGGCACTGCGAATGTTTTCCGACAAATCTTCACAATACCATTCATTTACCAAACCGTTTATCTGACGTGACTTTTTATTAGAGGCTATTGCCGTATCTACCCCATCTACCACACCTATGAACCGTATTCCTAAATTCAAAAAATCATGATGCAAATATTTTTCTATATGCTCCATATTTCTTGAAAAACGAGATTGCGTTTTAGCAATAATAATATCAAAAAGTCCTAGTTTCGCATCTTCAATCATTTGTTCAAAACTCGGTCTGTCGTCATATAAGCCACTCTCATCATCATCTGAATAAACTTTTACTATCTGAAAATTATTTTTCAAAGCATAATCTGTTAATAACAATCTCTGATTTTTAATACTTGCACTATCATCTCCTTCATTCACTTTATCTACATCTTCTTTGCTTAATCTAAGGTATAATACTACACGATTTCCCATTTAGCATTTGCTCCTTTTTCTTCATAAAATATTATACCCTTATGACATATACCATTCAAAAGTATACATCATAAGGGTTATATTTACCATCTCTATTTCTTATGGATTTTGATTACATTCTTCATACACTCCAAAAGAGTTTTTTCTCCATAAATCACTTTTACTTTTACATCTTTTCCATTTTTATCGTTCACTTTTATCCCCGCTTTTTTCTTTTAATATATGAAACAACTCCTCTTTCTTATAACATCAACACACAATTTTTCCTATCATCTCCTATTCCCAATGTAATCTCTTTAATTCTTTTTTCGCTTCTTGAATTTCCGTTATTCGTTCCAACAGCCCATAAAAATTCACATCACGATACACTTTTCTCAACATGGCATCTGTTCGCATTTTTCTCAGTATTTCCAGTGCATCACAATAAATTTTTTCTAACCGCTCATCACTGATTTTTTCTAAATAAGTAAATCTATCCTGCATTTTACTTTTTCTCAATAATCTTCCAGTTATCCTGTCTTTCTAAGACTAAATCATATTCAAACGTCTGAATCGTGTTTGTAAAAAGCGACTGGTAGGAAACGGTTAAATGTACTTCTACCTGATTTTCATGAATAGATATAATAACAAACTTATCAAGCATATTAAACTTATAACTATCCGTATGTATTTCCGGCATAACTCCTTCTTTTGCATAATACTTCAATTCCTTATCTGATAGCGTGGATATACTGCAAAAAAATCTTCCAAGAACTCATTTACACTCTCTTCTAAATCGGCTTCAACATTTTCTGCTTCCATATCTTCTTTTACCGCAACATTTGATTTTTTCGGTAATTCAGTCAACGTTGGCAATTTTGTGACAAGCATATCTTCATTTTTATCCATATACACAACTGTCTCATAAGGTTGTTCCACTTTCTTTTCTCCGGAAGCACTAATCACTTTCTGCCCTACAATAAAAGTAACCTTGTACTCCTTATCTTTTATCTTTTCTACATTCCATATGTCCAACTTATACACTTCTGAGCGGTTAGTAACCTCTGCCGGAAACATTCCCTGCACACTATGAATAACTTCTTCGTCCGCATACTCCTCAAGTTTTTTTATTCGCAAATCCATACCTTCCTTAGTGTTTTCCCAAGAAAAATATTCTTTGACAAATCCTCTGACAAAATTTTCAATTCCATTCGTACTTATCAATTTTTCTTCCACTATTTCTCTCTCATGGACAGTATGCCTATCTATTGCCGTAAAATTTTTATAAACCGCAAAAACAAGGCTGATGCCTAACAAAATCCATAGAAAAATTACACGTTTGCTATGTAACCCTTCATGTTTTACTTTTTCTTTTTTTATACCTATTTTCATTTTCTCACTTCCTATTCTTCTACTCTTGTTCCAAAGAAAAACTTATACTCATCATTTTTTACAGTTACACAAAATATTTTTTCATCTACTCGCGGAATCACAAAAGAAAAAATCAGGCCTATTTTGTTTTTATCCGTCTCAACCTCTTCCAGCACAACTTCTCTCCGATATTCCTGAACTTTCAGCAGATATTCCGTCATTTTTTCAATTAATTCTTCCTGATTTATTTCTTTGGGAAGTTTTTCTTTTCCTGATGTAATTACAACCTTTCCCATATCCACATTCTCATATCCCGGATCATAACTTTCATTTACTAATGCTTTTTCCTCTTCAGTCGGCTCTTTCCCAGCAACACTTTCTTCCTTTTCTCTTTCAGGCAAAATATCTGTAAATGTAAGTTTTACATCTTCGTCCAACTTAAAAATCCCCTGTACTTTATATGCCCCGTCATTTATAAGACAATAAAACTTCCAACTGTCTTGGCTCAATTCTTCTATCACCTCATAAACTTCTATCTTTTTAGGTACAATTCCTTCTGTATACAACCAGTTTCCAATAAGTATCTTAAATTCTTCCTGTTCCTGTGGACTGAAGAAAAACAATCCGTCCATATTTTCAAACGAAACCTCGCCTTGAAACTCTTTCATTTTTTCGGAAACACCATCTATTTTTTCTGCACTTTCTATCGATAGCGGATTCTCTTTTTTATTTGTTTCTCCTCTTTTATCTTTACTCAAAAACATAATTGCCAAGATACTGCCTGCCACCAAAACCGTTATTCCTATAATAATTCCTTTCCGCTTTGTCATTTCTACATCTCCTAAAATCTTTCATAATATTCTTTTGCCTTTTTTATTCTTCTCGGCATATTCGGTTTTCCTGCCCTTTCAAAACACGTTTCAAAAACTTTTGTCGCCCATTCAACATCAGTTGTATTCATAAAGAAACTTAACCCTCCATAATTTCTATCCATTAACGCCTTTGTTGTAGGATCTCCTCCCTGTAATTCAAATATAAGGAAATCTAACTGTACTTTTATATCCGTCCACGAAACACCTCTGCCTTTTGCCATATCCTCCAATCGTTTCCAACTTCCTGTTCTTTTCGTATAGTTTTCCCATTGACATATCCCCGCCGCCGGACCTTTACCGCCGCCCTGAATATTAGAAGGATTTACACCGCTTTCCTGATACATATTTCCCATTATTCCACAGGTACTCGCTTTAGAAAATCCAGCCTTACACAAATAATTATAAACCTGTTCTTCTAAATTACTTCCCTCCACATTACTGTTAAAAGGATATGCTGGAACACCATATCCATAAACGTGTTCTTTTGTTCTTGTTTTTACCGCACAAACATTTTCTTCGTGGTTTATATCACTGGTATTTCCTTCAACAGTAACAATCTTATCGTCCTTACTATATTGTACAATTCCAACATGATCTACTACCGAATCATTATTCCAATCATAGAACACAATATCTCCTGCTTTTGGTATGTAATCTTTACCTTTCCACTGTCCATGCTGCTTAAACCACGCTTCCCCTGTAGGACAATATGAAAATTTAGGAATAATCCCACTTTCAATATATCCGCATTGGTCTGCACACCATGAAACAAAACTAGCACACCAATTTACATGACTATCAAATCCATACCAGCGCCAATAGGGTTCTCCCCCTACATTTCCCACTTGCGAGAGTGCCACCTCAACTATTGCCTGACTTGACCCCGGCACAGTGGAACTATTTGACGCCCTTCCTGAACTACTTGATGCAACCGCAAAAAGTATTCCTATAATAAGAATTACAGGACTCAAGAGTAAAAAAATACATATTCCTATCTTTTTCTTCATTCTGCCACCTATTCTTTCTTTGTGCCGGAATTATTCATTTTTCCATGCGAAATCTTTTCAGAAGAAATATCATGCACTCCTTTCATATTTGCATAACCTTTCTTCTCAACTTTCCCTGTTGTCATATTTTCCTTCCGAACTGTGTCCTTAAGATTTTTCAAATTATCTTGAGGTTCATAAACCCCATTCATACTTGATAATTTTTTATCCCTTGAAGGAATATTTTTCTTTTCAGTTGCTTTAGATACATCTGATATCGAAGAGACTTTAGCCTTTTCTTTGCCTTCATATGCCAAATTCATATTTGCGAGTTTCTTCTCCTTTTGTTCTGTCTTATCAGTTCCCTCACGTTTTATCATCTGTGACACTTCTGAATTACTTTTATCTTTCCTTGCATCTTTTTTCTTTTCATCAGAACTTTGTTGCATTTTCACCGCCTGCTCACTATCTTTTGCATAACTCTCAGACATACCTGTATTCTTTCGCATAGAATATAAATTTGTTTGTTTTCCTGACTGTTTATCAACGGTTTTCTCTTCATTTTTTCCAACCATATTGACTTTCCTCGTTAAATCACTTGGATTTCTTCCCTTTGACTTTTCCGAAACCACTCTTGAAACTTCACTTTTTCCTTGTGTAGCAACTGCTTTAACCGTTCTTCCTGCCAGTTTTCCTTTTTCTTTCGCTTTATGAATAACTTTACGGTCTACTTCTTTTTTCTTTTGATCTATCTGTCTTACCGCATCTCCACCGCCAAGTTTTTCTCCAATACTGCCCAAATTCATATACACACCAATGAACAATATTAGCTGTAATATCATTGTGAAAAATAACGGCGTTTTTGATGATAAATCAAATATCAACTGCGAACTTGAGAATGTTATCATCAAAATAAAACTGACACCTATCTGAAGAAACATATACGAAAATACACTTATAATCCCTCTATATGCCACCTGAGATTTTCCCGGTAATAAACCAACAATAAAATTAATTGGTAAAAACAAAGAAAAGAAGACAAACAAAACTTGTGCCAATATCAATAAAACCGCCAGCACCGAAACAAAAAAAGTTATCCCAATATTCACTAACAAAAAAATAAGTGCCATTCCCAATGAGAGTATGAAACTTT